>JAEEWY010000147.1 GCA_016291275.1 Methanobrevibacter sp.
TAATTTTTTATTAAATTAAATTAAATTCATGAAATGAAAATTATTAATTAAGGTAATATTATGCTTACAGTCTCAGCAGTGATAACTGCAGCTGGAAAAAATTCTAGAATGAGAAAAGATCAGGAAAAATTGAATATTCCCCTACAAAATAAACTTACACTTCCATTAAAAAACGGGAAATATTCCAGTACAATCATTGAAACTACAATTCATAATGTATTGAATACTGAAAATATCGATGAATGTATCGTAGTTCTTGGCCATTACTGTGACGAAATATTGCCTTTTATTAATAATATTCATGATGATAGATTGAAAGTTATTAAAAATGATCCAATAGATGTAGGTCTTTCTGTTTCTTTATTAAATGGTCTTCAAAATATTAATTCAGACATTGCATTATGTGTAACTGGGGATCAGCCTACAGTCAGTACGGAAACTTTTAATAATATTTTAAACACTCTTTTTAACTCAGACAATCCTAGAAAGACCATTTCCATTCTTAGAAGACGCAAGACAGGAAAACTAGATACTGCTGAAGGATTGGGAATGCCTTTTGCTGCAGATAGAATGGAACTTATAAACTATCTAAAGGATAAAGATGATAATTTGAATCCTATTTTAAGGGAGATATTTGCTGATGGATTCGATTTTTATGGAGTTAAGGAGAATCATCCAAATGAATTAATTAACATTAATCATTACAGTGAATACGAAAGTATTTTATAAAATTTTATACTTATTATATAATATACATTAAGGTGAAAATATGTCTTTTGAAAAAGAAATTAAATTAGTTGAAGAACTCTGTATGACTCCAGGTATTTCTGGACATGAAGAAAAGATTGCAGAGATTATTAAAAGAGAATTAAAAGATGTAGCTGATGATATTGAAACAGATTTAATGGGTAATGTAATAGCTACTAAAAAGGGTTCATCTAAAAAAGGACCAAAAGTTATGCTTGCATCTCATATGGATGAAATTGGTTTGATGGTAAGATATATTGATGATAACGGATACATTAAATTCTCAACCATTGGTGGAATAAATGATCAAATGCTTATGAATCAAACTGTAACAATCCACTCTAAAAATGGTGATTTAACTGGTGTTATCGGTTCCAAACCACCTCATGTCACTAAACCTGAAGAACGTAAGAAAGTTGTTCCTTACGATGAAATGTTCATTGACATTGGAGCAAAGGATAAGGAACAGGCTGAAGAAATGGTTTCCATTGGTGATGCAATTACATTCAAATCCTGGTTTGAAGCATTCCCTAATAACTTGGTAATGTGTAAGGCATTGGATAACCGTCTCGGATGTTATGTAATGATGGAAGTTTTAAAAAGAGTAGACTCCAAAGCAACCGTTTATGGTGTTGGAACAACCCAAGAAGAAGTGGGATTGAAAGGAGCTAAAGTCACTTCCTATAAGATAAACCCTGATATGGCATTTGCACTTGATGTAACATTATCTGGTGACCATCCAGGAATCAAGCCGGAAGAAGCACCTGTTGTTATTGGAAAAGGACCTGCTGTAATCATGATTGATGCAAGCGGAAGGGGAATCATCACTCCTAAAATCATTAGAGACTTATTGATTGGAACTGGAGAAAAAGAAGATATTCCATTCCAGCTTGAAGTAAGTGATGGTGGTACAACTGATGGTACAGCTATTCACCTTACTAGAGAAGGTATTCCAACTGGTGTTTTATCTGTTCCAACTAGATACATTCACACAACTGTTAGTGTAGCAAGCATGGAAGATGTTGAAAACACTATCAAATTGATTGTAGCTGCTATTAACAGTTTAGAATAGATCAGATTTTTTAAAATATAATCTTTAGAATAATTAAATTTCCAAATAATTTAATTATTTTATCTCTTTTTTCATTGTTTTCTTATTTTATTTATTTTTAATAATTCATGATTTAATAACAAGCAATTTTTTATAATTTAATTGATACTATGCATATTAAAAAATGTGAAGATGAGGATATAGCTTTAACTGCTGAATTCTATGATGATATTGTACAGTACTTAGATAATCATATAAATTATCCTCGATGGATTTATAATGTTTATCCTTCTGAAGATAGTGTAAAGGCTATGGTGGAGGAGGAATCACAATATATCTGCATTTTAAATGGTAAGATCATTGGTGCCTTTGTTTTAAATGCTGAACCTCAAGGAAGCTATTGGAAAGCTAATTGGAGTAAAGAGCTTGAAGATGGTTCATATATGGTTTTACAAACATTAGCAATAGATTACACACTGCAAAGGCAAGGATTGGCATCTGATATTATAGAGTTTTGCATTGATAAGGCAAAATCAAACGGATTTAAAGCTATCAGATTGGATGTTATTCCAGACAATTATCCTGCAAAGAGACTTTTTGAAAAGAATGGATTTGAATATGTAGGTGATGTTGATTTGGAATTGGAGATAGGAAACAATCCCTTTTTCAGTTTATATGAATTGAATTTTTAAAGAAAAAATTCTTCTAATGATAAAAAAATTAAAAGAAATAAACTAAAAAAATAAACTAAAAAAAAATAAATTATAAAAAAATAAAAAAATATGGAGATTATCCATAAGGACTGAATCCTTCTTGGAAATGCTCACATACTTCTTCTAACTTTTCTGGAATGTTTATTTTTTGTGTACAGTAATCAATGCAGGTTTCACATTGGGTACAATCGCTTGCAGGAACCTTTTCTTCACCTAACTTATCATAATACAATCTGTATATATTTGATTGCTTCTGTACACTATGATGATTATATAATCTGAAATACTCTGGAATTGGTATTTCCAATGGGCAAGCTTTTAGGCAATAGCCGCATTCGCTGCATGGTACAGCAAGATTTTCCCTTAATTTATCTGCTTCTTCTAATAAGAACGCATGTTCCTCTTCGCTTAATGGCTCAAAGTTTTCAAAGGTATCTATATTATCCAATAGATCTTCCATCTTATTCATTCCACTTAAAACCATTTTAACATGTTCCAATGATGCGCAGAACCTCATAGCAAAGCTTGCAATTGACTTATCTGGATTGAATGCCTTAAAATCATCATTAATCTCATCAGGTTGATTTACAATGACTCCACCTTTTAGCGGTTCCATAACATAAACGTCAAGACCGTGCTTTACACATAAATCATAGCATTTGTGTGCTTCAATAGCTGGATCTTCCCAATCCAAGTAATTAAGTTCCAATTGGACTATATCCAAGATATCTGCATACTTATCAAGGAATTTCTCAAGCAAATCAGAGTTGTCATGGAAACTTATACCTATTTTCTTAGTTATGCCTTTTTCTTTCATGTTCTTTAT
>JAEEWY010000148.1 GCA_016291275.1 Methanobrevibacter sp.
ATAATCCCTTATCTTCCATTGTCCGGTAATTACATGGTCTTGATGTCAGGTCTTTCAAGCTGGGGAAGGGAATCCTTCAAAAGGGTTCTAAACATCTTAAAACAGCAAAGAAGAGGAGTTGTAAAGACAGTAACTCCTATTGTCAAGTATAAGGAAAACGGCAGAACAATCACAAAAAGGGTTCCTCTTGACAGCGAGTTTGCAGACAGCTATGAAGATGAGCTTAGAAGAAGATTCGGTAAGGGAGTTCGCATTGAAAGATTGGAATTCCATAGAACCAAGCCGACAATCATCAATGACAAGCACACCTGCACCAATTTGGCTCTTGCTTATGTAAAGCATGCTGAAGATATTGTAGAGCGTCATGGAGAAGCTATTTTTGAAGACAAGATCAAGGATTTGAACAATCTTAAGATTTATGACGAGATAATATATTCAGTCAATCTTGAAAAGCCTGAATTCATTGATTCAAGCGATTTGGAAGATTGGAGAAAGGATAAAATCAACAAGACCCTTGAAGAGTTAGGATTGATAGACAAGTTCGGTCATCTTGATAGGGGATTAAAGAAAGACCTAAAGGAAAGGGAGAAGATAAAGACAAAGATCTTTGCAGACATTGCTCCTACATTGATATTGTGGGACATTTCCAAATATTATTTATGCACTTCACAAGACAGGCGTAAGCGTTACGGCTCACCTTTCCCATACATTCGTGGAGACATAGATAGGCAACAGCGTAAGGTATTCCAGAATCCACACACTCAAGTTGTTGACCTTTTAAGGGAAAAGGAAAAGGAGCACATCTTATCTGTTCCAGATATGGATTTGCTGTTGCATAAGAAGTTCAAGTTTGAAGGAAGAATTAAAAACCTCAACATAAAGTTGAATTATGCTGCTGTAGGTCCAGCTATTGTATTCACCAATTCCAATTACAGCATAAAAGAAGTATCCTATGCATTTAAAGTAGGTGAAAAGAGCATTAAACGTGAAATTAATAATATGAAGAGCATTAGAAAACCTAACACTAAACGTTCCAGAGACTTTATAGATTTGGTAAAGAACAAATCTTAATTTTTCCTTAAGGAGATCTTTTTATGGTTGAAGACTTTGATGAATTTGACGATTTTGACGATGAATTCGATGATGATTTCGAGGACATTGATGATTTTGATGATGAATTCGATGATGATTTCGAGGACTTCGACGATGAAGATATAGATTTTGACAATCTTGATATCGAGTCAAAGGAAGAGTTGGATATCTTTGATGAAAAGCCTTTGGAATTGGATTCCGATTATGACATCAATGCTGTTGAAGTTCATATCTCAACACAGCTCACTTCCCAGAAAATCATTCAATTGATGGACACTTATCCCTCTTTAAAGAGAATAACTTGTCCTCAAAGCATTTACAATAGGATTTCTCCAGATTATATTAAGGCTTTAGATAATTTAGGGGTTTCAATTGAGATAAAATATAATTGGGGCAAGAAAAAGTATTCAATGACTCAAATCAATCAGGTAGTTGACCTATTCAATGAGGGAAAACGTTCTGATGAAATCGCTTCTGAACTTGACTTGCCAATAGCTAATGTGAATTACATTAAATCAAAATATTTTGATAAGATCAATGTCAAGCATTATAAGAGAAAGTATGATGATGAGTGCAGGCAAAAGGTCAAGTCCATGAGGGAAAGTGGATTGAAACCTAAAGAAATTTCTAAGGAACTCAATATTCCTGTAAGATCTGTTTACTATATTTTGAATAAGAAATAATTTTTCTAATTTCTAATTTTTTTATTATACTATTTTTTAATTTTTAATTTTTATGATTTTTCAATGAAAATTTCTATTTTTCTATGCCAAATTTTAGCAAAAAAATTCAACATAATAATTTTTTAAGACATAATTAATATTTTTAATAATAATTTTTTAGCTATTAATTTAATTAATCGTTCCTTTAATATAATTGAATTGTATTATTCATTTGTTATTTTAATATTCTAGTATGTAGATATCCTTATAACAATATGCCATTTTCACCAATTTTTAATAAATTTTAAATAATTTTCACAATTAAAAAAATTTTATAATTTTATAAAAAGTTTATTTATTATAAATCATATAAACTAAATTAATTACTTAAAGCAATTAATTTAAAAAACAATTTTGCTTTTTAAAATGATTAAATAATATTTGGTGTAAAAATGTCAAGTTTAATTTCAATTCCCACATTGCCTTTAGTTGTAATTGCATTGATCTGTGGGATATTATCATTTATCAGTACTCGTTTGGTAATGCCTTGGCTTATCCGTAAGCTTGAGAAGGCAGAAATCATAGGAAAGGATATTCATAAATCCTCACGTCCTATTGTAGCTGAAATGGGTGGTATAGGGATACTATTTGGTTTTGTCATAGGCATATTTGCAGGAATCATACTTTTCCCTACTTTGACCTTCCAGTTAGCTATTGTTCTTGTAGTTGTCTTGATTGTTGGAATAATCGGTATGGTAGATGACTTGATTGTTCTCTCATCTAAGGAAAAGCTATTCTTGCTCTTTTTGGCAGGTATTCCATTATGGTGGATTGCACCTCCAAATGTAGGTCTTTTGTACATGATCTTGATTCCAATAGCTGTTTCAATCTGTTCCAATTTAACCAATATGCTTGCAGGTTTGAATGGTATTGAATCAGGTCTCGGAGTTATCTCAATGACTTCACTTACAATAAGCTGTATCATTCTCGGAAAATATGATGTGGCCATTATAAGCATGAGCATGTTAGGTACCTTAATCGCTTTCTTGTATTACAATAAGTATCCTGCTAAGGTTTTCCCAGGAGATACAGGTACACTTATCATTGGTGCAACCATTGCAGCCATTGCATTTATCGGTAGGGTAAAATTGATTGCTTTCATTGTCCTTCTTCCAAATATCATTGATGCTGCACTTAAGTTCTACAGTGCAGGAGTTATGGAAAGACAACAGCATCAGCCTACTCAATTGAATGAGGATGGAAAATTGGTAAGGCCTGAACAAGGATTCAAGTCATTGATTAGGTTTGTTTTAAGAAAGCCAGTTGATGAAAAGACTGCTGTAATGATGATTTGGGGTATTGGCATTATATTTGGTATACTTGGAATAATTGTAGCTATTCTAATGCCTGGTGTAACTCACAATCAAACATTTGCACAATTCATCCACTTGAAAGATTATTTATATTATTTAGGTTAAAATATAAATTTTAATTTAACTTACTTTTTTATTTTTAATTTTTTTCATTTTTTCTATTTTTCTATTTTTCTGTTTTTCTTTTTTTCTTTA
>JAEEWY010000149.1 GCA_016291275.1 Methanobrevibacter sp.
CTACTCGTTCTGTAAGTACTTATGAATAAATTAATTGATTATTTGATTAATTTATTCTATTATTTTTTATTTTTAATTATTTTTAATCATTTTAATCTTTTTTTTATTAAATTTCTTTTATTTTTATTTCTTATTTTTCCTAAATTCATAAAAATTTATTAAACATATTCAATATAATATATATTGAAAGATTTGAGTGATAACATGACTATGAAAACAGGAAGCAATTTAAAATTCAATGATCAATATGAATATTTAACATTTGATTTAGACCAGGAATTCCTATTAGGTGAATTAAAAGGAGAGGAAATAAGAGATAAAATGATTTCCGCTCAAGAAATATTGGATAATCATTTGGAAAATAATTACAGCCCTGGAGATGAAATAGAAATAGATAATCCTTTTGATGAACCAAGACTTAGGAAATTCATTAAGATAAATGAAGTAACAGATGACATGCTTGATATAATCTATTATCAGCATCAAATAAACAAGGATGTCTATAAGTTTGTTACAATGAGTGAACCTCCTGTAAGAGGTCGTATTTTAATTCCAAAGGAATAAATTACTTATTTTTTTATTCTTTTTATTCTTTTTAATGTTCAATTAACTGCTATTTTTTTACCAATTTTTCATTTAAACTCTTTTTTTCTATTTTTAAAAAATATTACGCCGTTATGATAAATTTTATTAACACGTGTTAACATATTTTAAAATAAGTAAAAATTATTAATTTTATTTTTTATAATTTTAAATTTATTCTTATCCAGGTGATTCTATGGAATTCGATGAATTGATGGAGAAAGGAAATCAATTAAGAAAAGAAAAGAAGTATGAAGAAGCATTAGATGCTTATCAAGCTGCATTGAAAGCTGATAAAAGACGTCCAGAAGCTTGGAATATGAAAGCAAGTACCTTAGGTCTTTTAGGTCAAACTGATGAAGCGATAGAATGCTTTGACAGATCATTGGAACTTGACTTTGAAAATGAGCAAACCTGGTTCTTAAAGGGAATGACTTTATTTGCTGTAAATCGTTTCAATGAAGCGGATTCCTGTTTTGATAAGGCAGTGAATGCAGACCCTCAAAATCCGGTATATTGGAAATACAAGGGAATGGTATTAAGTCAATTGAATCAGAATGCAGATGCTTTAAAATGCTTGGACAATGCATTGGAATTAAATCCTGATGATGAAGCTGTTCTTGTATTCAGACATACTGTCATAGAAGCATTAGAAAAAGAAGAAAATTAAGTCGTAGGATTTTCCTACAACTCTTTTTTTATTTTAAATTTTTTTAAGATTATATAATTTAATCAGTTTTTTAGACTATTTTTTAATTAAAAATTTCTTAAATAGGCTTTTTTAAATTATTTTTTTATTAATTATTGACTATTTTAGAACTTTTTAATACTCTTTAAGGCAACAATTTGGTCTCTTAATACAGCTGCTCTTTCGAAATCTAAATCGTTAGCAGCCTCTTTCATTTCTGCCTCTAAGTCCTTGATCAATAACTTAAGCTCATCCTTAGGCATTCCCTTAAGGTCATCTCTTGAAGGAGTCTTCTTGGTTGACATCTTCTTGTCCTTAAGAGTCCTGTATGTTGATTGAGGAGTGATGTTATACTTTTCATTGTATGCCATTTGAAGTTTTCTTCTCTTGTTTGTAATGTCAACAGCATTCTTGACTGAATCTGTCATGTCATCAACATACATGAGAACTTCACCATCCACATTCCTTGCAGCTCTTCCTATTGTCTGGATAAGGGATGTTTCAGATCTTAGGAATCCTTCCTTATCTGCATCCAAAATAGCTACAAGTCCCACTTCAGGTAGGTCAAGCCCTTCTCTAAGCAGGTTTACACCCACAAGAACATCAAACTCTCCACGCCTTAAATCGTCTATGATCTCCACTCTCTCCAATGTATCAATCTCTGAGTGAAGATACCTTACCTTGATTCCTATTCTGGCATAGTAATCTGTCAAGTCCTCTGCCATTCTCTTGGTAAGTGTTGTAACAAGAATCCTTTGGTCCTTTGCAACTTTCTTCCTGACTTCCTTAAGCAAATCCTCAACTTGGCCTTGAACTGGCCTGATTGTGATTTTAGGGTCTACAAGACCTGTTGGCCTGATGATTTGCTCTACAATGTTTTGGCTTCTTGACATTTCATAAGGTCCTGGAGTTGCTGATACATAAAGAACCTGGTTTTGAATTGCTTCAAACTCATCAAATCTGAGTGGCCTGTTTTCCTTTGCAGAAGGCAATCTGAATCCATATTGCACAAGGGTTTCCTTTCTTGATCTGTCCCCATTGTACATTCCCCTAATCTGCGGAACTGTTACGTGGGATTCATCAATGATAGTCAAGTAATCATCTGGGAAGTATTTAAGCAATGAATATGGCATATCTCCCCAATTTCTGCCGGACAAATGCATGGAATAGTTTTCAATTCCTGGACAGTAGCCCATTTCCTGAAGCATTTCTATGTCAAAGCGTGTTCTTTGCTCTAATCTTTGAGCTTCAACATATTTTCCATTGAGATTCAACTCTCTAAGTCTGCTTTCAAGCTCATCATTGATGTCCTTTAAAGCCTGATCCATTCTGTCAGCACCTACAACGAAGTGCTTAGCTGGAAATATCATATACCTTTGAAGAGGCTCTTCCTTTTTGCCTGTAACAGGGTCAATCAAACTTATAGCATCTATTTCATCACCAAAAAGTTCAATTCTTATTGGGGGAGTACCATGAACAGGATTGATTTCAATAACATCTCCCCTTACCCTGAACTGACCTCTTTCAAATGCAATGTCATTTCTCTCATATTGCATGAAAATAAGCTTTCTTAAAATGTCGCTGCGCTCATAAATGTCTCCTACAGCGATGGAAAATGCAAATTCCCCATAATCTTCAGGTGAACCGATACCATAGATGCAGCTTACACTGCTTACAACAATCACGTCATCTCTAGATAAGAGTGATTGGGTGGCTGAATGCCTCATTATGTCTATCTCTTCATTGATTGAAGCCTCTTTATCAATGAAAGTGTCTGTTCTTGGCACATAAGCTTCTGGCTGGTAGTAATCATAATAACTGACAAAGTATTCAACTGCATTATCTGGGAAAAACACCTTGAATTCCTCGTATAATTGTGCAGCCAATGTCTTGTTGTGAGATATGATCAATGTTGGCTTTTGAACCTTTTCAATGATGTTAGCCATAGTATAGGTCTTTCCGGAACCGGTGACACCTAAAAGTGTCTGTTCATGAAATCCCTTTTTTATACCGTTTACAAGGGA
>JAEEWY010000150.1 GCA_016291275.1 Methanobrevibacter sp.
GAATGTCATATTGAGGCCCAAAATATTTTTCAGTGATTGCAGTGTCTTCAATATGCCAACCAGGTCTACCTTTACCCCATGGGGAATCCCATACAGGTTCACCTGCAAACTCTTCAGCTTCCCTATTTTTCCATAAAGCAAAATCATTAGGGCTTTTTTTAGAGCTGTCAATATCAATCCTATGAGTTTCAAGCTCTTCAATCTTACGATTAGCTAATTTACCGTAATCCTTAAACTTAGCAACTTCAAAGTAAACTCCAGTTTCAGTTACATATGCAAATCCTTTATCGATTAATCTTTGGATTTGGTCTAAAATCTCTTCCATATGGTCAGTAGCTCTTGCAAAATAGTTGACGCTTTTGACATTTAAAGCAGCCATATCTTCAATAAATCTCTTTTCAAATTTCTTTGCAAGCAACTTGGAGTCTACACCACTTTCTTTTGCTCTGTTAATGATCTTATCATCAATATCTGTAATATTTTGTAAGTAGAATACAGAATATCCTTTAAATTCCAAATATCTTTTAATGGTATCAAAGGAAATGTATGTTCTTCCGTGACCTATGTGAGCATCATCATAAACTGTAGGGCCACAAACAAAGAGTTTGATCTTATCTTCAAATAATGTATTCAACTCTTCCTTTTCCCTTGACATAGTGCTATAAATTTCCATTATATCTCCTTAAAACAATTTAATAAATAAAAATAAGTCTAAACTAAATAAAAATAAATTAAATAATGGTATAGAATAGATTCTATATTAAATCCTAAACATCCCATACCAATTATAAAATTAAAATTAGTAGGAAAATCTACTAAAATTTTTATAATAAATGTGCTTCAGAACCTAAACATGCTCTACAATCTGCAGGCATATGTCCTTTTTCCTTATGGATTTGACAAATGACATCTTCCATTTTAATTCTTTTACAAATATGACATGTACGTGGAATAATATCTAATTTAGTTGCAGTTCCTTCATTTAAGTCATTTGCAAAATCCTGAATCAATGCTTTTACATCATCATTGAACTCAATGCCGCTACCTCTTTTATCAGTTAAATACTGAGAAACAGCAGGTTGTGTAATATCCATTAATTCAGATATCTTCTTTTGTTTCATTCCTAATTTCAATAAATCTTTTGCTAATTCAGATCTTATAGCTGGTATGATATACCATACTACCATTTCACAAGGTGGTTTCATATAATACCTCCTAATGTTTAAAAAATTTTAATTGATTCCTAGATAAATTATCTAATTTATAGAGTATCTTCATTCATCGTCAATATAGTTATTTAATCTATAAAACAATTTTTCATCAGCACCCTTGAAAACCTCTTCAACTTCAGAATCATGACTCAATTCAACATGTTCTATATCGTGGAAGTGGCTTAAGATATTGACTCTTTTTTCAAGCTCTTCCTGACGTTCTAAAAGCAAATCAATAGCTGATGAAACAGGGTCTGGGAATTCGTGCTCTAAGTCCAAAACACATTTACGGTCTTCACGAATGATTCTGCTTGGTACCCCAACTGCTGTAGCCCCTCTTGGAACATCCTGCAATACAACTGCTCCAGCACCTACCTTACAGGAACATCCTAAGGTAATGTTACCTAAAACCTTTGCTCCAGAACCGATTACCACTGCATCTTCAACAGTAGGGTGCCTTTTGCCTTTGCTTAAACTTGTTCCACCAAGAACTACTCCCTGATAAATTAAAACATCATCTCCAACAATAGTTGTTTCACCTATTACAATACCCATTCCATGGTCAATAAAGACCCTTTTGCCTATTTGAGCACCAGGGTGAATTTCTATACCTGTCAAGAATCTTGATATCTGAGAGAAGAACCTTCCCCAAAACGGCAAGTGATGTGTCCAAAGCCAATGATTCCATCTGTGCAAAATGATGGCCCAAATTCCAGGATAACAAAGCAGAATCTCTAGACTGCTTCTTGCAGCAGGGTCTCTCATTTTTGCAGCTTGGAGATCATCTCTTAAATCATCAAACATATATTCACCATAATCAATAAGTATACAAATGCAATAATTTAACTATTGTTAATTATATTATTATATCTAATTTAATTTTATATAAACTTAACATTTGTTATAATAACAAAGTTATATTTTATCTTTTTTACTATATATACTATTTTAATCAATAATGGAAATTTAAAATAAAATAATAAAAAATAAGAAAAATAGTTTAATTTTTTTAAAAAAATTATAAAAAGAAGATTTATTTAGAATAAATCTCCAAAGATCCACTCAGTGGATAAGTATCTCTCACCAGTATCTGGCAATATGACTACAATAGTTTTTCCTTCATTTTCAGGACGTTTAGCAAGTTCTAATCCTGCCCAAGTAGCTGCACCAGATGAAATACCAGTGAAAATACCCTCTTCTCTTGCAAGCCTTAATAAAGTAGCTCCTGCATCCTCATCTTTTACAGGAATAACCTCATCAACAAGGTCTAAGTCAAGCACTTCTGGAACAAATCCTGGTCCAATACCTTGGATTTTGTGAGGTCCTTTTTCACCTTTACCTAAAGTTTGAGAGGTAGCAGGTTCAACTGCAACTGCCTTAAACTCTGGTTTTAACTCTTTGATGTATTGAGCAATTCCAGTTACAGTACCACCAGTTCCAGCAGCAGACACAACAATGTCGACTTTTCCATCAGTGTCTCTGTAGATTTCAGGACCAGTGGTTAATCTGTGAATTTCAGAGTTTGCCTTGTTTTCAAATTGCTGTGGCATGAATGAGTTCGGAGTGTTTTCAACAAGCTCTTTTGCCTTAGCAATAGCTCCACCCATACCTTCGCTTCCAGGTGTTAAGACGATTTCAGCACCAAATACAGCAAGCAATTTTCTTCTTTCAATAGACATTGTCTCAGGCATGGTTAAAATTAACTTATATCCTTTTGCAGCTGCTACAAAGGAAAGACCAATACCAGTGTTACCGCTTGTAGGTTCAATAATTACTGAATCCTCTTTAAGCAAGCCTTCTTTTTCTGCAGTTTCAATTAAGTTCACTGCAATACGATCTTTAATACTGCTTACCGGATTGAAAGATTCCACTTTTACAAGCACATCAGCATTCAATCCTTCTGTCAATCTATTTAATCTTACAAGAGGGGTGTTACCAATAGCTTCAGTCATATCGTTAGCTATACCTCTTTTCAATTCAGGAATGTTTACCATAATTATCACATCATAAAATTCAATTTGTTAAAATAATTTTTAAAAAGTCCATTATTAAAGAATATAAAAAATAAAATC
>JAEEWY010000151.1 GCA_016291275.1 Methanobrevibacter sp.
ATTCATTTTTCCAAAGATGAATCCAAAAGGAATTGATCCGATTAAATATGCGAGAAGAAGAAATAAAATTTTTAAAAATATTTCCATTTTTATACTCCTTGATATGTAGGTATATTATACTACATTTTAATATTTTCTTCAACAATGAAATTGTTTTTATTTAGAAGAAAGATAATAAATAAATCATTTTATTAATAAATCCATTTTTTATAAAATATAGTCAAAAATACAATATGACTATAATAAATATATGATATTTATTATTGACAATCTATTTAAATTATGTTAAAATATAAATATGAGTAAATTAAATTTTAGAGAGGATTTTTATGGCAAAGCAAACTTACGATGAAAGTAACATTCAAGTTTTACAAGGATTAGAAGCTGTTAGAAAAAGACCAGGTATGTATATTGGTTCAACTGATGCTAGAGGCTTACATCATTTAATTTGGGAAATTGTTGACAATTCCATTGATGAGGTTTTAGCAGGTGAGGCTAATCATATCTCAGTTACAATCCATAAAGGTAATTCAGTAGAAGTATCTGATAATGGACGTGGTATTCCAATTGGAATGCATAAGACAGGAAAACCAACTCCAGAAGTTGTTTTTTGTGAACTTCATGCTGGTGGTAAATTTTCCGCTGATGGTGCTTATAAGGTATCAGGCGGTTTACATGGTGTTGGTTCATCTGTTGTTAATGCACTTTCTGAATGGCTGGAATTAACTATTCAAAGAGATAAGAAAACTTATTTCCAAAGATTTGAAAAAGGTGGTTCTAAAATATATCGTCCTAAGATGTTAGGAGAATCAAAAAAGACCGGAACAAGTGTTCATTTTAAACCTGATCCTTCAATCTTCTCAACTACTTTAATTGATTATAAAACATGTGCTAATCGTTTTAGAGAATCAGCTTATCTATTAAAGGGATTAAGAATTGATTTAATGGATGAAAGAACTGGTCAACATGATACCTTCCATTATGAAAATGGTATTGTGGAATACATTAATGATTTAGCAGGCAATAAAACAAAACTACACGATCCTATCTTTATTGAAGGAAGCGCAAATGGTATTCAAGTAGAAGCTGCCATTGTATATTGCGATAAGGTATACAATGAAACTTTATATTCATTTGTAAACAACATCAGAACATCTGATGGTGGAACTCATGAAGTTGGTTTTAAAACAGCTATCACAAAAACATTCAATGATTACGCAAGACTTAAAGGCTTATTAAAAGAAAAAGATCCTAATTTAGAAGGTATTGATATTAGAGAAGGTATTATTTCAATTATATCAATTAGAATACCAGAAGATTTACTTCAATTTGAAGGACAAACTAAAAATAAGTTAGGTACAATTGAAGCTAAGACTGCAGTTGAAACTGTAGTAGGTGAAAAATTAAGTTTCTATTTAGCTGAAAAAGGTGAAATAGCAACACTACTTGTTAATAAGACATTAAAAGCATATCGTGCAAGAGAAGCAGCCAGAGAAGCACGTGATAATGCAAGAATGGTTAAGCAAAAAGTTACAGCTGGTAAGTCAACAAATCTTGCTGGTAAACTTGCCCCTTGTCAAACAAAGAATCCTAATAAAAATGAATTATTCCTAGTCGAAGGTGATTCTGCCGGCGGTTCAGCAAAACAAGGACGTGATAGAAGCTTCCAAGCTATCCTTCCTTTAAGAGGTAAGGTATTAAATGCTGAAAAGACCAGAGTTGAAGAACTTCTTAAAAATGAAGAAATTATGTCAATGATATATTCAATTGGTGCTGGCTTTGGTGAGGATTTTAATCCAAATAAATCTAATTTCAATAAAGTCATTATTATGACCGATGCTGATGATGATGGTGCACATATCCAAATCTTGTTATTAACATTCTTCTTTAGATATATGCGACCTTTAATTGAGGCTGGTAAGGTTTATATTGCCCTTCCACCACTTTATAAGATCAGCAATAAAAATGAAATTGAATATGCATGGACTGATGAAGAATTAGAAGAAAAATGTGCTCGTATTAAGAATTATTCAATTCAAAGATTTAAAGGTCTTGGTGAAATGAATTTTGGACAACTTTGGGATACAACAATGAATCCCCAAACACGTACATTAATTCAAGTACATATTGAAGATTTCTATGAAGCAGATGATAAAGTATCAATCCTAATGGGTGATGATAGCGATGCTAGAAAAGATTGGATTGAAGAAAATGTTTCATTTGATTATGAAGACAATTTTACATTAGAAGGAGCTGATGCAGAATATGGCAAAGAAGAAGATTAATGATTTATTAAACGAAGCAACTGAAAGAATACTTCATGAAAATTTAGAGGAAATCTTTTCTGAACGTTTTGCGAGATATTCTAAATACATCATCCAAGATCGTGCAATCCCTGATTGTCGTGATGGCTTAAAACCAGTTCAAAGAAGAATCTTATTTGCGATGTATAAATTAGGTATTTTCCATAATTCATCATATAAAAAATCAGCTCGTATTGTTGGTGAAGTTATAGGTAAATACCATCCTCATGGTGATACATCAGTATATGAAGCCTTAGTTAGAATGAGTCAAAGCTTTAAAATGCGCTTACCTTTAATTGACATGCATGGTAATAATGGTTCAATTGATGGTGATGGTGCCGCTGCAATGCGTTATACTGAAGCTAGACTTTCAATATATGCTGAATACTTACTTAAGGATTTAAACAAAAAGACAGTTGGCTTTGTACCTAATTTTGATGATGAAGAATATGAACCTGTAGTACTACCTGCAAAATATCCAGCCCTACTTGTAAATGGATCTACTGGTATTTCAGCTGGTTATGCAACAGATATTCCACCTCACAATATTGATGAAGTGATGAATGCAGTAATTTATCGTATTAATCATCCTAATTGTACACTTAAGGATCTAATGAAAATCGTGAAAGGACCAGATTTTCCAACTGGTGGAATTGTGCAAGCGGGAACATCAATAGAAGAAGCATTTAAAACTGGACATTCTAAGGTTATTGTGAAAGCAAGAACTGAGATTGTGGAAAATGATAAGATCAAACAATTAATCATTACTGAAATTCCATATGAAGTTATAAAAGCACAATTAGTCAAGAAAATGAATGATGTATACGTAGCTAAAAATGTAAATGGTATCATTGAAATAAGAGATGAATCAGATAGACAAGGCCTACGTATTGTAGTTGATATTAAAAAAGATGCTAATGCTGAATATATTAGAGATTTCTTCTTTAAAAACACTGAACT
>JAEEWY010000009.1 GCA_016291275.1 Methanobrevibacter sp.
AGAAATTGCAGAAAACTGACATTCCTGTTGCCCACAAACAGGCCATCCTTTCAGCAAAATCATGGGGTATGAATACCTCTTATGGAGTTGGTGACGCATTCGCTAACGCTATTGAAGCAGGTGCAACCGCAGCTGAAGCAACCGAAAAGGAAATTGAAGCTTTACAAATGATTTACAAAACTCCTATTGAAGGACAAGGCAAACTGATGGATGATGCGGATCACTCCTCATTTGATGTAAGGGATTACATGAACAAATATAAAAAGGCAATGACTTCTGTTGTTAAGGCCGCAATGGATGATGGAGTGCACTACGGTAACATTGTAACAGTCCCTGCATACTGTGTTGGAGATATCGGACACCACATAGGACAATCCACATACAACATGTGTAAGGATGACATGACCTTGGCAATCGTTCAAGCAACCGCAGAGGTTATTGATGCAACCTTAAGAAACAACCTTGACAATTATAAATCCGCATTTGACGTGCTAAAATTATCCACAGGTTCATCCGCTTGTGCAACTGAATTCATTTTGGAATTGGACGGATTCAATGCACCGATGGTTGTAGATTTATTCTCCAAAAGGTTCCACAACTTTGTACAGCAATACCCAACTAGAGGTGCTGCTGCAGAATTGCACAACTGTGACTTTATGGACATGATTCACAGAGGTTCCACTTACATAACTGCTGCAAGAAAAGCAAGAAGCAGTGCAAAAATCGATCTTGTACCTAAAGTTAATGGATTTGCTGTTGACTTAGGCGCAATTACCCACAATGAAGTTCTTATGAACCCACAAAGATACACATATCCTGCATGTGGTATTACAGTAAGATTCTCCTCATTAATGAGACTTGCAGACTACCCATGCTTGCTTACTCCTGAACCTGTAACTGCAACCATGATGACAAACATCATTGCACTTAACAAAGAAGTTCCTGGTTCACCTGTAAGAGGATGTAAAAACTGTGCTTCTTGTATCATTGATGCAAAACACGAATATTGTCAATGGAAAGAATCTGTATAGATAAGTTTAAGGGATAATTTAAAGATTTAACTCTTTATTTTATCTTTATTTTTTTTTTAAGGATTCAAACTTAATTAATATAAGATTATTTAAATATAGGAGAGAAATTATGGCTTCATGTAATATTACTAAAAAATTCATTGCAGAGCTTATAGGTACCTTTTTCCTAGTGTTCTTCGGTACTGGATCTGCAGTTGTAACTTTAATTATTGATGATGGTGTTGATCCTGGTGCAGCGGGTATTGGACTCCTTGGTGGTTTAGGGGACTGGTTAGCTATTGGACTTGCATTCGGATTAACTGTAATGGCATGTATTTACTTATTTGGAAAAATTTCAGGTGCACACTTAAACCCTGCTGTAACAATCGGATTGCTTGTAAGCAAAAACATTTCATTAATTGATAGTGTTTACTACATCGTAGCACAAGCAATCGGTGCAGTTTTAGGAAGTTTATTATTATTCGTATGTTTAGGTACTCCTGCTGTAACAATTGGAGGATTAGGTGCTACTGCGCCTGGTTTGAGTGTAGGATATGTTCCAGCAATGATTGCAGAGTGTATCGGTACTTTCTTCTTGATGCTTGTTGTAATGGGTGTTGCTGTGGATAAAAAGGCAGACCCTGGTGTTGCAGGTATTTCCATTGGTATGACTGTAGCTGCTGTAATCATTGTACTTGGTGCATTCACTGGTGCATCCATTAACCCAGCACGTACCTTTGGTCCTTACTTAATGGACACCTTGCTTGGTGGAGCTAACCTTTGGGGATTCTTCCCAATTTATTTAGTTGGTCCTATTGTAGGTGCTATCCTTGCAGCTTTAGTATACTCATACTTAGCTAAAGGAAACGATGCTTGTGCATTGCCACAACCATTTGAAGAATAATATTTTTTTAAAATAAGAGTTTTCTCTTATTTTCTATTTTTTTTATTTTTGTAATTATTAGAATTTCCCAACTTTTTTTAATTTTTGAAATTGTTGACCATTTTTCAAATTTTTTATCTATTTATTTTCTATAATTGAATATTTTTTAATATTTTTTAAGATTTATATAAAAATTGTCCATTTTTTAATATTTTTATTTATACAGTTTTATAAAATTTTTCTAATTTTCTATACAAAAGTTTAAATATAAGATAAAATAAATATTTAATCAACTAATTGTTCTAAAAGATATGAACATTTAATTACATTAACTTTGGAGGGATTAAAATGTGCACTGCAAGTGAATATCTAACAGCAAAACATTATTTTGGCAGAAACTTTGACTATGAAATTTCATATAATGAAAGAGTTTGCATAACTCCAAGAAACTACGAATTCAAATTTAGAAAAATAGATGATATGAAATCACATTTTGCAATTATTGGAATTACTGCAGGCATTGATGAATATCCTTTATATTATGATGCTTGCAATGAAAAAGGAGTGGCTATTGCAGGTCTTAACTTTGCGGGCAATGCTGTTTATAGGGAAATTGAGGACGATATGGTTAATGTGACACCATTTGAATTCATTCCTTATTTGTTATCGCAGTCAGAGTCGATAGAGGATGTTAAAGAATTACTTCTGAATCTTAATTTAGTGAATATAAACTATTCGGAAAACTTACCTTTATCTCCTCTTCATTGGATGATTGCTGATGAGAATTCATCTATTATTGTTGAACCTTTAGAAGATGGATTGAAAGTTTATGATAATCCCGTTGGGGTTTTAACTAATAATCCTACATTTGACATGCAATTATTCAATTTGAATAATTATAGGAACTTGTCTGTTAAAACACCGGAAAATACTTTCTCTAAAGATCTTGAATTGGATACTTATAGCAGAGGTATGGGTGCAATTGGACTTCCTGGGGACTTGTCTTCTGCATCAAGATTTGCAAAAGTGGCATTCACTAAAGAAAATTCATTTTCCGGCGAAAGTGAAAGTGAAAGCGTTTCCCAATTTTTCCATATTTTGGCGTCTGTTGAACAACAGAAAGGATTGACATTTATTGATGATCCAGATTTATATGAATATACAATTTATTCATCCTGTTACAACACAAATAAGGGTATTTTATATTATAAAACATATGACAATCATCAAATAACTGCTGTAGATTTAAATAAAGAGGATCTTGATAGTGAAAGTTTGATTATTTATCCTTTAATTGATGAAGCGCAAATAAATTTTGTAAATTGATTTTAAATCTTTTTATTTATTGTAATTTTTTATACAATTTTTAAAAAGTTTTTATTAAACTAGATTATTATAATTAATTAATCTTAGGAGGAATTATTATGGTAGATTTAAAAGGAACAAAAACTGAAGAAAACTTAAGGGCAGCTCTTGCTGGCGAATCTCAAGCTCGTGTAAAGTATGAATTTTATGCTTCTCAAGCTAAAAAAGATGGTTATGTGGAAATAAAGGACATTTTTCAGGAATCATCTGACAATGAAAAAGAACATGCAAAAATATGGTTCAAGCTCTTAAATGGTGGAAAAGTGCCTGACACTTTAAGCAACCTTGCAGATGCTGCAGCAGGTGAGCATGAAGAATGGACTGTAATGTATAAGGAATTTGCAGAAATCGCTAGAGAAGAAGGATTCGAGGATATTGCAGATTTATTTGATGCAGCAGGTGCTACTGAAAAGGCACATGAAGATAGATACAATGCTTTATCTGCTAAGATAAAAGCTGACAAAGTCTTTAAAAAAGATGAAGAGATTGCATGGAAATGTAATAACTGTGGTTACATACATATTGGAAAAGAGGCACCTGAAGTCTGTCCATTATGTGATCACCCACAAGCACACTTCAGAAAACAGGACACAAGTTATATCTAATTTTTTAAACAATAGCTAGTTAATTTTGTTTTTTTATAGAATTAACTAGTGTTTTTATTTTTTTATATTTTCTTTCCTTCTTGATTTTAGATTATAAATAGTGTTCAACCTTCTTGTAATCCTAAAATATCTATTTTTATACAAAAACTTTTTAAATGATTACTATTAAATATTATAATATGTTAGTATATTTGCTGTTTGATAGCAAGATTCTAACAAAAATATTAAACTCTTATGGACTATAATATTTAGAATTTGATTAATAATTAAATAGCTATTCACTACTCTATTTAAACTAATACAGTTAATCAAAATAAACATTTTAAATATTGTCCTTTGGATGTGGCGAAAAGCTGAACAAGAGGTTATATAAATGATGTACAAATATATTAGAGATGCATGGAAAAATCCAGATGAGTCTTATGTAAGAGAACTTATGTGGCAAAGAGTTCCTCAATGGAGGAAACAACCTGCAATCACTAGAATCGACAGACCAACCAGAATTGATCGTGCAAGATCTTTAGGTTACAGAGCTAAAAAAGGTTTCGTGGTTGTAAGAGTAAAAGTTAGACGTGGTGGACGTAGGAAAACTCGTTTCAAACATGGTCGTAGACCAAAAAGAATGGGTGTAAACAAAATTACCATGGCTAAGTCTATTCAAAGAATCGGTGAAGAACGTGTAGCTAAAAAATACCCTAACATGGAAGTATTAAACTCTTACTGGGTATGGGCTGACGGAAAATACAAATACTTTGAAGTAATCTTAGTAGACCCACAAAGTCCTTCTATTAAAAACGACCCTAAAATCAACTGGATTTGTGAAAAACAGCACAGAAGCAGAGCTCTCAGAGGCTTAACCAGTGCTGGTAAAAAAGGCCGTGGCCGTAGAAATAGAGGAAAAGGTAGTGAAAAAAGATTAAAATAATCTTTTTTTAATTTTTCTTTTCTTTTTATTTTTTTATTTTTTTAAAAACTATTTTTATTATTAATCTATACTTTTTTTACAATTATTATCATTTATTTTATAATTTTAATCAAATTTAAATTAATTTTATTATTGGGATTGTTAATTATGATTCATAATATCAGATATCGTGTCTTTATTTACGAAAATGAGGACAAAGATGAAGTTTTAGAAGCTCTTTTAAATATATTGCCTACTGCAGAACCTGAAGTGGAAGAGGCAGAAGGTCTTTTGGAAGAGAAAATGCTTATTTTAACCGGAACCGTTTCCAAAAAAAGGGAAACAAAGGAATTCCTAAACACTCTTATAGAGTCCATTGGAGAAGATCAGCTTGTCAAATTGTATAATGATTTAGATAGGAAAATGGATGAAAAGGGTAACTTATTCTTAAGGTTATCTAAGGAAAAGGCATTAGAAGAGGAGTGGGAAATTCTTGACGGTGGAGACAGCATTCACTTAAAGATTAAAATAGCCGCATATCCTGCTAAAAAAGAGGTTGCAATCAAGAAAATCTCTGAAATATTCCCTGAGAATATCAAAAAAGATTAGAAACTATTTTAAACATTAATAATAAATTATAAAATATAAATATTCTAGAAAAATTCTAAAATATTCTAAAAACTATTCTAACATTTATCTAAAAAAATTATTTTAAAAAGCGAATTAAGGTAATCAAATGAAATTTTATGACTTGAATCTAAGAGGACAGAATTACGATAATGATTTGGCTTTGGTTATGGAAGCCAATAAGTTCGGATGGGATTATCTTAATTTGAATTATTCTCCAGATAACTTTGAAAAGGCTCTTGACTATAAGGATGATTTGATTGGGGAATTATCATCAGTCGACTTCAATCAAACTTATAGAAATAAAAAAACTAATTTTGAACATGCTGAGCTTTCTATGGGAATAAATATCCTAAATGCCAATTCCAATGAAATCAGAAAGATTATCAACAAATATCGCAATAAGTCCAATTACATCAGCTGTTTAGGTGGGGACTTAAAGATCAATCGTGCCGTTTGTGAAAACCATAGGATTGATGTCTTGTCAAGACCTTACTATAAAAGAAGAGATTCAGGTATGAATCATGTATTGGCAAAGGAAGCTAAAAGAAACAATGTAGCAATTGAATTATGCTTTAGGGATATCCTAAACAATCATCTCAGATACAGGGCTAATGTAATAAGCAGCTTTAAGGAAATCCTTAAGTTCCATCGCAAATTCAAGTTCCCATTGATTCTCACAACTGATTCCAAATCAATTTATGATGTTCGCTCTACAAGGGATATTGTATCCTTCTTTAAATCCATTGGATTTAGCAATGAAGAGATATACAATGGATTTTATTATTATCCTAAGCAAATCGTTGACTTCAATAAGGAAAGAAAAGACATGATAATTAAGGGAGTAAAAATCATTGATAGTGATGATTTCACTGACACTTATGACAATAGGATAAGTGATTTGGAAGAATTTGATGAATCTGAAGACTTTAATGATGGCTTTGATGATTTGATTGATGATGAGGATTTGGAATTCATTGAGGAAATTGAAAATGGTTTAGAGGAGGATGAATTATGAAACTAAAGGTATTGCCTCCTACATTAAGGAAAAACCATCATTACATGATTCTTGATGTAAAGTCAGAAGTGGAAATATCCATAGAGGATATGCTTGTATATTGCTGGGATGCTTGCATTAGATACTGGGGAGAGAACCATTCAAGCAACTTTGACTTATGGGTCATGAGACATTATCTTATTGAAGAAAGCACTCATAATAACGAAGCTATTTTCAATTATAAGACAGTCTTAAGATGCGGAAGATCCTATGAGAATGATGTAAGGGTTGCGCTATCCACTTTAACAAGGCAAAACAAAAGGAAAATTGCCATCAATACAATTGGAGTTTCCGGAACAGTCAAATCAGGAATTTCAAAATTCATTGATGGGGATATCATCCAATAGAACTTTTTTTTAAATCCGTTACTATTTTAAATCTTTCTATTTATTTCCTCTCTTTTTTTTAAAAAATTTCTCTTTTTCTTTTCAATAAATCAATAATAAAATAAAAATTTGAAAACATTTATAAATAACTTTATTATAATATAGTATTGACAGAAATATCAATAAAATACATATTACCAAATAACAGAATGTTTGGTTTATTTTTTAAAATTAATTTGAATTTGTTTAAACGTAAATTATGGCTGAAATTTTATTTATTCTTTTTATAAGGTCGTAATTTAGAAGATAAGATGAAAATAAGATGAAATGAGTTAAATAATGCATAATCTTTAAATTTAAAAATAAATTTAAAAAGTATTTAGTTTATTTATTATTTGATAAAGTTATTATGCTGTTATTATTTTAGATAAATTGGATTGATTTTAAATAAAATATGTAATTTATTAAGTAATTTGTTTGTGAAATTAAAAATTCTAGAAAAAAATAGGTGATATTAAATGCAACCTTTACAACAACAAAATGCTGGCTATGACAGAGCAATTACTGTATTTAGCCCAGATGGAAGACTTTTCCAAGTAGAATATGCAAGAGAAGCTGTAAAAAGAGGAACCACCTCTTTAGGTCTTAAATCCAAAGAAGGTGTAGTTCTCATTGTAGATAAAAGAACTGTAAGCAGATTAGTAGAAGCAAAATCTATTGAAAAAATATTCCAAATCGACAATCATATCGGTGCTGCTACCTCTGGTCTTGTAGCTGATGCAAGAGCATTGATTGAAAGAGCACGTATTGAATCTCAAATTAACAGAATTACCTATAATGAACCAATTCTTGTTGGAGGTTTAGCTAAAAAAATCTGTGACATGAAACAAATGTACACTCAAAATGGTGGTGTAAGACCTTTCGGTTCAGCACTCATCATTGGTGGAGTGAATGGTGAAGAAGTAAAATTATTCGAAACAGACCCAAGTGGAGCTTTAATCGAATACAAAGCAACTGCTATCGGATCTGGTGTACAAGCAGCTATGGATGTCTTTGAAGAAAGATATGAAGACGACATTAGCTTAGAAGATGCAATTAGCTTAGGTTTAGATGCACTTTACGAAGCTACTGAAGGAAGAACCACTGCTCAAAGCGTTGAAATAGCTGTCATTGAAGTAGATACTCAAAGCTACAGAAAGTTATCTGACGATGAAGTATCTGAGTATGTCGAAGCTCTTCTTGAGAGAAATGCTGAAGAAGAGGAAGAAGAATCCGAGGAAGAGGCTGAAGAAGTAGTCGATGAAAAAGCAGATGAAACTGCTGAAGCTGAAGCTTCCGAAGAGACTTCTGAAGATGTAGTAGATGAAAATGTTACTGAAGAAAGCGTTGGTGAAAAAGATTCTGAAGAGTAAGGCTTTAAGGGAAACTGCAAAGTTTGGCGTAAAGCTAGTTCTTACAGAAAAATTCTTAAGCGAACATAAACATTTAAGGATGATTATTAAGTACATCTAAAATCTTAGATGATATGGGGTTATCCCACATCTTTCTCAACATTCTTAAATTTTTATATTTTAATTCTTGAGTTCATTCTGAACTCATTTTCATTTTTACATTTTTATTAATGTATATAAATTACATTTTTTATTTTTTTTAAAATGTATAAAAGCAATATCAAATTAATTGGTTTTTGGTGAGTAAGCATGGTAAATGTAGATGATGCTATTATTGCAAGATTAGAATCTTTTGGAGAAAAATTTGAAATTTTAGTTGATCCTGATTTAGCTGCAGACTTTAGAAATCCAGATAATGAAAAAGAAATTGAAATTGAAGACATATTGGCTGTTGAAGAAATATTCAAGGATTCCAAAAAAGGAGACAAGGCTTCTGAGGAAGCTATGGAAAAGGTATTTGGAACAACTGATGTTTTGGAAGTGGCTAGTCAAATTCTTCTAAAAGGGCATGTTCAATTAACTGCTGAGCAAAGAAGACAGATGCAAGAGGACAAGAGAAAACAGGTTATTGCTAAAATAGCTAGAGAAGGTATTAACCCTCAAAACGGTCTTCCACACCCTGCAATGAGAATTGAAAATGCTATGAACGAAGCTAAAGTTAAAGTCGATGCATTTAAATCTGTTGATGAACAGGTTCAAATAGCTTTAAAAGCAATTAAAGTTTTAATCCCAATTAAATTTGAGAAAGTTAAAATGGCTGTTAGATTACCAAGCACAGCAGCTGGTCAAGCTTATTCTGCAATTCGCCCATTTGGAAAAATTGTAAATGAAGAATGGCAACAAGATGGTTCTTGGATTGGAATTGTAGAAATGCCTGGTGGTCTTCAAGATGATTTTAATCATAAAATGGCTTCTATCTCAGGAGGAGAAGCTGAAACTAAATTAATAAATTAGCTATATGAATGATCTATTGGCAATAAATGGCTAATGGATTTTAATTTGATTAGATAATAAGAGACTAATCGGATTAACCTTATAGGTGTTTTAATTTAGGTGTGTAGTTGAATTTAATATACTCTTATGGGAAGTATATGTATGATATATGTGAATGAAAAAGATTTAGTTGTTCCTGGAGAATTATTAGCAGAGGATGATTATTATCCAGGAAGAGGAACCTTTGAAGATGATGGAAAAATTTGTTCCAAACTCTTAGGTTTAGTTTCTTTAAGGAATAAGAAAATTAGTGTAATTCCTTTGAAAAGCAAATATCTTCCTAAAAAAGGAGATGTGGTTATTGGTAAAATCGATGATGTCAGATTTTCCATGTGGGGAGTAGACATTAACTCACCATACTCTGGTATCTTACCTGCATCTGAAGTATTCGGAAGAGAGAAAAAGGAATTAAGTAGAGTATTTGACATTGGAGATGTTCTTTTCTTAAGAATCGTCGATGTCGATGAAGTTAAAAAGGTTAAATTAGGTTTAAAAGGCCGTGGAATGGGCAAATTCAAAGGTGGAGTTATTGTAGATATCGCTCCTACCAAAGTGCCTCGTTTAATTGGTAAGAAAGGTTCCATGATCAACATGATCAAGGATAAAACCGGCTGTAAGATTGTAGTCGGTCAAAATGGTCTTGTTTGGGTAAAAGGTAATGAAGACATGGAACAAATCGTTAAAAACATTATCAAATTAATCGAAAGAGAAGCTCATACCTCTGGTTTAACTGATAGAATTAAAAACAAGCTTTGTTTACTTATTGACGGCGAATTACCTCCAGAAGAGGAAGAAGTCGAAGAAGTGGAACAAGAAGAAGAGGAAGAAGAGGATGCATTTGAAGAAGGTTTGAAAAAACCTGAACTTCAAGATTTCAGAGATGAAGTTGAAAAGGAATTAGCTGAAGAAGGATTCATTGATGAAGACTCAGAAGAAGACGAAGATGATGATGAGGATTCTGATGATGAGGAATTCGAAGAGGACTTGGAAGACTTCAATGATGAAACTGAAGATTATGAGGATATCGATGAAGAAGATTTGGATGATGAGGATTCTGAAGATGATGAAGACTTAGATGATGATTCTGAAGAAGACATCGAAGAATTTGAAGACGATATCTCTGATGAAGAATTGGAAGATGTAATCTCTGAAGCTATTTCTGAAGATGAAGATGAAATTGTTGAAGAATCTGAAGATGAAGAAGACGTTGAAGAAGATTCAGAAGAAAGTCCAGAAGAGGAAGCTGTTGAAGAATCTGAAGAAGAAAATGAAGATGATTCTGATGATGATGAGGATGATTCAAAAGATGAAAAATCCAAAAAACCTAATTTCATGGACACTTATGAATACATCAATGAGCAAAAAAAGAATAATAAATCTTCTTTTGATTTAAGTCGTGCAGATAATTCTAAATCTCCTACTTTAAACATTTCACAAGGAAGAGGTATTTAAGCTGTTGAATTAAAAATTTAATAATTATTGTTAATTATGAATGTGATTTTAAGAGGTGTTTTTTATTATCTCAAATGACAAAGAATTAAGAGCTGACGGCAGAGCTTACAATGAGCTCCGTCCAATTAAAATTGAAGCTGGAGTCTTGAAAAGAGCAGATGGTTCTGCTTACTTGGAAGTTGGTGGAAATAAAATTTTAGCATCTGTATACGGCCCAAGAGAATCCTATATCAGACGTTTATTAAAACCTAATACTGGTGTAATTAGAGTAAGATACAATATGGCTCCATTTTCAGTAGATGACCGTAAAAGACCTGGTCCAGATAGAAGATCAACTGAAATTTCCAAAATCGCTGCTGATGCACTCAGACCTGCTTTAATGTTGGAATCTTTCCCAAGATCAATGGTAGATGTTTCAATTGAAGTAATTGAAGCTGAAGGAGGAACCCGTTGTGCAGGAATCACTGCAGCTGCTGTAGCTTTAGCTGATGCAGGTATTCCAATGAAAGATATTGTAGTTGGATGTGCTGCAGGTAAAGTAAATGACCAAATCGTTTTAGACTTATCTGAAAAAGAGGATAAGGAAGGACAAGCTGACGTTCCTATCGCTATCATGCCAAGAACCGGTGAAATTACTTTACTTCAAGCAGACGGTAACTTAACTGAAGAAGAATTTGAAGAAGCTTTGGACTTAGCTATGGAAGGATGTATGAAAATTAGCGAACTCCAACATGAAGCTTTAAAGAACAGGTATAGTTCTGAATAGGTTGTGAAAATATGGATATTGTACCAGAAATTACTAGAAAAAGTATTACAAGACTTATAAATGATGGTAAAAGAGCTGATGGAAGAGCTTTTGATGAAAGAAGAGATATTTTCATTGAACCTAATGTGATTGAAAAGGCAGAAGGTTCTGCAAGAGTTAAATTAGGTGACACTCAAGTTATTGTTGGTGTAAAGCCAACTATTGGTGAACCATTCGGTGACACTCCTAATTTAGGTGTCTTAATGACCAATTGTGAACTATTGCCAATGGCTGCTCCTGGATTTGAACCAGGTCCACCTAGCCCTGAATCCATTGAACTTGCACGTGTAGTAGACCGTGGAATTCGTGAAAGTGAATTAGTGGACTTGGAAAAGCTTTGTATTGAAGAAGGCAAAAAAGTTTGGATGCTTTTCATTGACTTGCACGTTATTGATTACGATGGAAACTTATTTGATGCATCTAACCTTGCTGTAATGGCAGCTTTAATGAACACTAAATTGCCAGTTGCTGAATACATTGACGATGAAGTTGTATTGTCTGAAGATGAAACCATGGATTTACCAATCAGAGACAAATTAGCTTTATCCACCTTTGTAAAAATCGGCAATGGATTGATTTTAGATCCTTCTTTAGAAGAGGAAGAAATCTTGGATGCTAGAATAACCATTGGTGTAACTGATGAAGGAAACCATGTCTGTTCTATGCAAAAAGGTGGAGAAGCACCTTTAACCAGAGATGAAATCCTTGATGCTGTTCACATGGCATTTACCACTAAAGACGATTTATTAAGTTATTTAGACTAGTTTGGAACTAATCCTTACTAGTTTTAATTATTTTTTATTTCTTCTAATTAATTTTTTATTTTTTCAAATTAATTTTTTATTTCTTATAATTTATTTTCTAAATTTTATTTTTATTTTCAAAAATCCTTTGAATATAAATAATTATTGTAAAAAATGGTTTAATTCAATGTTAAATTGTAAAATTAAAGATTTATTTAAATCTAAAATAAAAAACAGCTATTTTTCTCAAATTAAAATATCTAAAAACCATTAACTTTATATACTTTTAAATACTATATTATATTATTAGTTAAGTTTATAGCCTAATTGCTGTAATGGCTTTATAATTTTAACAATATTATCTTTATTTTAATTATCGTTTAGGTTATAATTAGTAAAGCAGATCTTTTTATTTAATCTTATAATTAAAGACAAGAGTATGTCTCATTATTTCATATTTATTGTTTATCATGTGATGGATTAAATAATACTTTAAATTAAGCTTTGTAGGTGTTGAAGCTTAATAACTTATTTAATTAATTCAATTTTACTGGAGATATTTTAAATGGCAAGAACAAAAAAAGTAGGTATTACTGGCAGATTTGGTGCTAGATACGGAAGAAAAGCAAAAAGACAAGTTAAGAAAATCGAAGAAAACATGAAAAAGAAACATGTTTGCCCTAAATGTGACAGACCTTACGTAAAAAGAGTAAGCGCTGGAATTTGGGAATGTAAAAAATGTGGTACTGTCTTTACCGGTGGAGCATACGTACCTGAAACTCCAATGGCAAAAGCTGCTACCCGTAACATTAAAAGAGTAGTTGGAGGAAACTAATTGTACAGATGTCCTGAATGTGGAACTGAAGTTGACCACAAAGGTTACATGGAAAATAAATGTCCTAAATGCAGATATAGGATTTTATTTAAAAAAGTTCCAGAAGTCAGAAAACTTGTAAAAGCAAGATAGTTATTAAATAATTTTTTATTTATAATTATTCTTTAATTATCTTTGATAACTATTTAGCTTATGGCAGTTGATTCTGCTTTCATTTTCTATTTTTATTAGCTATTTAGTTATTTTAGCTATTTGCTAATTTTAATGATGATATTAAAATTAGCCTTTTTATAATTTTTACTAATTTTATGCATATCTATTTCTAATTCTTATTGAAATTATAAAAAAGAGGATTATCATGCTTATTTCTACATCAAGAAAACCATCTCAGAAAACAAGAACCTTCTGCAAGAACTTTTCCCACGCTTTTGGATTTGACTATACCAATAGGGGAAAAAGCAGCTTAAGGGATTTGCTCATTAAAGCTAAGCAGTTAGGTCATGACAGTCTTGTTTTAGTGTATCAGATTAAGGGAAATCCAAGCAAATTAACTTTTTATGACCTTGAGGCAAATGAAAAGCTTGCTTTGCTTGTTTCTGTAAACACTACAAATGAACGTCTTCACATCAGCCCTAAGGATTTGAAAATCAGATCCACTGTAAGGGAGTTGGATGTTTTAGCTGAAGTATTGGGCATTGAAGTCACTACTGAACCTCAAGACTCAAATTACATTAGGATATCCTATGCTGATTATGATGATGACAAGAACTTTGCAATACTCTATTTTGTAAATAAGAAAGGGGAACAAATAGATTTCCAAATTAACGTTAAGAAAATAGTTGAGAATTAGAAATATATTTTTCAGGAGAGATTCATATTAGTGAAAGTGATATATTAAAGTCAATCAATAGTGACATTGTCATTGATTTTGACACAGAAAAGCAAGCTAAAATCGTTTACGATTCCATATTGCTTGAATTTGAGACTTCTCCTGATTACAGATCTTCCATGGATTTGAAATTGGATAAGAACACTATCATAATCACAATAGATGCAGAAGATGCAACATCATTTAGAGCATCCATCAATTCTGCTATCAAATGGATAAAACTGTCTGTTGAAATAAATGAATTGACTGAAAATTAATTTTTTAACTCTTCATAAATATTGCCAATTGATATCTTATCAAATTGTCATATCAATCAATAGTTTTAAATATTTAACTAATAATATATTATAGTATAATGATTTATTAGCTAATTATATTGAATAATTAAAAATTAAACTAATATTATTATAAAAAAGATTAAAGGTGAAAATATGGAAATTCCACAAAATATACAACATCAATTAAACCAATTCCAACAATTACAACAACAAGCTCAAGCTGTAACCATTCAAAAACAAAATGTTGACATTCAATTAAGAGAAACTGAAACTGCTCTTGCAGAACTTAAAAAGACTCCAGAAGGAGCTGAAGTGTTCAAATCTGCAGGAAACTTATTAATTAAAGTTGAACGTAATGAAACTTTAGAAGAGCTTGAAGATAAAGTTGAAACTCTTAAATTAAGACAACAAACCATGACCCGTCAAGAAGAAAGAGTCATGAAAAAACTTGAAGAAATGCAAGCAACCATCCAACAAGCTATGGGTGGAATTCAAGGATAAATAGATTAAATTAATTTTTTTCTATTTTCTTTTTTTTATTTTTAATTTTTTAATTCGTATTGTATAAAATAATTTTTTTATTTTATAATTATTGTGATTTGTTTGGCGATAATTTTTTTATAATTATTGTCATTATTTTTTTAAGGTGTTAACATGGTATCAAAACTTAAAGAATTATCAGAAGATGATCTTGAAGACATTTCAAATTTCTTATCTGAAACTATTGTGAAGAAAATCTCTTCTTCAGTAAAGTCTCAAAAGGAAATCTTGGATATGGATGTAAGCATAGAAATTACTTATCCTGATGAAAACGGGGAACTTGATGTAGATGCATCTATTGAGATTGATACAGATGAGTTGTCCGACTTATCTAATGAAAGAATCGATGAAGTAATCGATGAGTCTTACTTAGAACTTGATGAATACATTAACGAACATTACAGATAATTAATTGAATTTGATTTCTTAAAAATAGGTGAAAAAATGAGTAAGGTTATTGCAGTTTTTTTCAGTCCATCTGAAACTACAAAAAAAGTTGTCAATCAGATAGCTGATAATTTTGAAGAGGAAAAAGTCATTTGTGACTTATTGTATTTCAATGATGAAAAGAATTTTGAATCAGATGATATTGTCATAGTTGGTATGCCTGTATTTGCAGGAAGAATTCCTAAAACCGCAAGGGATAGGTTATCCAAATTAACTGGTGACAATACTAAAGCTATTGCTGTTGTTAATTATGGAAATGCACATGTGAGCGATGCATTGGTAGAGCTTGTTGACTTGTTGAAGGAAAATAGCTTTGATGTAATTGCAGCTGCATCCACCATCAGTCATCATTCCATATTTGATGGTGTTGCAGTGGGAAGACCTGATGAGTCAGACATTGAAAAGATCAATGAGTTTGCACAAAAATGTATTGAAAAAATAGAATCTGGCGATTCTTTAGAATCTGAGATACCAGGAAACAGGCCTTATCTTGATTATAAGCAGTTGCCATTTGTTGTAAGCTGTGATGAAGCTAAATGTGTATTCTGTCTTGAATGTGTAGGTGTTTGTCCTGAAAAGGCTATTCCAGATGATGATCCTGCAGATGTTGACCTTGACTTATGTTCAAGATGCACTTCATGCATTAACATTTGCCCAGAAAATGCAAGAGCTTTCACTGGAGAAGCATTTGAAGCTAAAAAACCAGCATTTGAAAGTGCAAATGCAGAAAGAAAAGAGCCTGAATTTTATTATTAGATTTTAAAATAATTGCTTATTTTTCTTATTTTATCTTTTTCTTTTATTAATTTTCTTTATTTTTTTATTTTCTTTTATTTTTTTATCTTTTTAATTTTGTTATTTTTTTATTATGCTATTTTTTCTTTTTTTTTATTTTGAATATTTTTTAATAATTTTTCAGTATATTATTATTTTTTTATAATCATTTATGAATTAAATTAAAAATTAAATAATATTTTTAAAAATATTTAAATAAATAACTATATTAAGTAAAAAAGGATATAAATATAATTAACAATTATTTGGGTTGATAAAATGAATAAAAAACTATTTACTCTGTTGATTTTAGCTATTTTAGCTATTGTAAGCATAGGCAGTGTCTATGCTTTGGATTTAGGAAGTGATGATAGCAGTCAAACTTCAAGTATAGGAAAGGTTACAATTGATGGAATCGATTTCAATATTCCAGATGGATTTGAGGAATTCATTACTAACAATACAAAACAATACAATAGGACAGTTGATGGTGTACCATATTTCTCAACCATAAAAAATTATGATAATGATAACGATTCAATTTCAATAGCTGTTTCTAAAAATCCTACCCATAAAGCAACTCAGGATACCGCTAAAGGTGTTGGTGGAGACCTTGAAACCATTAATGGAATTGAAGGATATTTAGATTATCATCCTAAAAACGTAACCAAATTTAAAAGTGGAAATCTTACATTTACCCTTACAATACCTCCATATTATTCATTTGCTTATTCACAGGATGATAAATTGGTTGTAATCGTAACAACAGATAAAGATTACTTATCTGAAGTATTAATTGAAGAACCATCATTCTTTGGTATAAGATTCTAAATTAAACCATTTCAACTTTTTTTATTTTTCTATTCTATTTTTTCTTATTTTATTTTCATTTCATAATTTAATTAATTACTCATCACTCAATTTCTAAAAATTTAAATATTATATTCTTGTAATTATTATATGATTTTAACTTTTTACGAGTATGAATTAAAATATTCTTAATTTAGATGATAATTATGATGGAAACTGATGTTTTAGTAATTGGCGCAGGTCCTGCTGGTTCTGCTGCTGCAAAGCATGCTGCTTTAGGAGGAGCAAGTGTAATTTTGATTGATAAGAAGTCAGAAATAGGGACTCCTAAAAGATGTGCTGAAGGCATATACGATCATGGACTTAAATGGCTGGAGATTGAACCTGATCCGCAATGGGCAGTTCAAAGAATCAATGGAGGAACTATAATTGCACCAGATAAAACAAGATTGACTCTAGATGAGACAATATTGCCTGAAAAGGGTTATATCATTGAAAGAAAGGTCTTTGATAAGTATATGGCAATGGAT
>JAEEWY010000152.1 GCA_016291275.1 Methanobrevibacter sp.
GCTATAAAGTCATGATGGTTGGTGATGGCCCAAATGACATTTTGGCATTTGAGCAAGCGGATAGTGCTGTTTTAACAACAGAACAGAAAGATGGCGATTTTCCAGATAAATTGAAAGGGTATGCTGATTTTGTAATAGAAGACATTTCAGAAGTTCTTCAAATCGATTTTTAGACTAGCTATTGTTTTTGTTTAGCTAGTCAAATTCTTATTTTTTCTTTTTTCACTTATTTTCACTTAAGAAATCCTCTATTACCTTTTTGCTTTTCATCACATTATCGAAATTATTCAATTCAATGATACCATTCTTCACATGTTTTAATAGATTCAAGTCAAGGGTTCCGTCCCCAACGGCTTGATGCTTATCCTTTATTCCATCATTGTCATTGATGTGGTTATAGAGAATGTTTGGTATCTTAAAGAAGCTCAATTGATCTTCACATGTATTTACATGACCTAAGTCTATTGTAATGTTGCAGCCAGTCTCATTGGTAAGGTTTTCCAATTCATAAGCACGGTTTCCAAGATAGGAAAAGCGTTCTGGCATGTTTTCTATGGATATTTTTGCTTCCTTATCCTCTGCATATGCCACCAATTCATGAGTGGATTCAGTCAAGAATTCAAGTGCCATATCCCTTAAGTATTTTTCAGGCCTTCCAATTTTACCTGGATGGGCTGTTATGCCTATTGCACCTATCTCATCTGCAAGGTCAAGGCAATCCTTTGTCTGTTTCACAGATTCCTTACGAATTCCTGTATTTAGGCTTGCAAGGTTTATGTCAACATTTACTGCATGCATATAGACATCCAAGTCATATGAGTGAAACACTTCTGTGATTTCCTTTTTTCCAAGCATTTCATCTGGTCTGTATGGGCCTTCAGCCAAGAGTTCAACACTATCAAAGCCTTTTTCAACTGCTATATCAAGCATTTCATTTACATCTTTCATGAAAAGTGAAAGAAGTGAAAATCCTAATTTCATTTCAATCCCCGTGTTTTAATTTTAGTATTTAGCTATTTTTAAAATAAATATAATATGTTAATCTTTTAATTGATAGATAATGGAATCATTAAGATTCTCATTACCTACCAATTCCTTTGATTTATTGATGTTAAGTGGATAATCTTAAGTATAAATCATGTAACTATATTACAAATGATTAAACAATGTCCAGATTTCAGGATACTTTTCAGCTATTGCAGCATCGATTAGGTTTGATGCTTCACTGCTTATGCTGAATTCAGGTTCGGTTTTTCTCAAGTACCTTAGAACAGCTGCTGATCTTGCAGACCATAAGGTGATTCTTGGGTTTTTTTCCACAGTTTCAATGACTTCATCTATCAGTTTCTCTTCTTTTTCAGAAAGAAGACTACCAACTTCTTTTAAATCATCAGAGCTTTCAATAATTTCACTACTTGCATCAGTTTCTTCATTTAAATTAACTGTAGAATCAATATTTTCTACACTTTTTTCAGAGCTGATTTCTTCATCAGTTTTCACGTCATTTTCTTCCACTTTTTCATCATCATTGAAGAAAACATTTGTGTACTCGGAACTTTCTTTAGGTTTTTCCTCTTCATCAGCGGATTTTTCTAAAATTTGAAGGTCATCTTCACCTTCGAATTCCTCTTCGACTTCTTCAACAAGTTCTTCAAAAGTTTTTGTTTCCTCTTCAGATCCCCTTAATAAATCTTCAAGACTAATGCCTTCTTCAACTTCAGTCTCTTCAACTTTTGGAATCAATGAATCTAATCCTCTTCCTAATCCTGTATTCTTTTCTTTTTTAGCCATTTTACCAAACCCTTTCGTGTTTTTATATAAAAATTAATTATTTTCGTTACTCATAATCTTAATTCAATTAAAATATTTTTTTTATTTTCCATCCCTTTCCAATATTTCCTTAGCAAGTTTCAAGTAAGCTATTGCCCCTTTACTTTCTGGATCATATACTATGCATGGTTTTCCATAACTTGGAGCTTCTGCCAAACGTATGTTTCTTGGAATTACGGTATTGAATACGTATTCCTTGTCCTTGAAGTATTTTTTCAATTCTGAATATACTTCCCTTCCTAATCTGGTTCTTTGGTCGTACAATGTTAGAAGTATGCCCTTGATTGGTGTTGGGCTTCTTAATCTTGTTTCAACAAGCTTGATTGTGTTCATCAAGTCTGCCAATCCTTCAAGTGCAAAGTATTCAGCTTGGATTGGTACTAATACGCTGTCTGCAGCTATCAATGAATTTATTGTAATTATTCCAAGAGATGGTGGAAGGTCTATTATAATGTAGTCAAAAATGCCTTTGATTGGTTCAAGCAAGTTCTTTAAAGCTATATGATAGTTTGCTTCCTTACTCAATTCCACTTCGATACCGCTTAAGTCGATATTGCTTGGAAGTATGAACAGGTTTTCAATTTTTGTAGGAATTGTAGCTTTTTGAACACTGCATTCGTTTACCAAAGCAGTGTATACTGTTTTCTTGATTTCTGTTTTATTTATTCCAAAACTTGTTGTAGCGTTAGCTTGCGGATCCATATCAACTACAAGAACTGCCTTTCCCATAGCTGCAAGTGATGTTGCTAAATTAACTACAGTTGTAGTCTTTCCACATCCGCCTTTCTGATTCATTACGGCAATTGTTTCTCCCATTATATTAATTCTCCTAAAGTATTTTTTCTAAAATAAAGTGATTTCTTAAATTTTATAACTTATAATGAATAACTTAGAAGTTTTTTCTTAGCACTTATTTGTTATTACTTCATAGTTATTACTTATATATTATAATTTATAAGTTATACTATATAAGTTTTAAGTTATATCTTATTACTTTTACTTTATAATTTATCATTTATAAGTTTTTACTTTTAAGTTATTTCTTATATTTTATAAGTTATTAGTTATAACTTATAACTTATAACTAAAAATTATCCTAAAAAAATAAGAAAATTATAAGAAAAAATACCTAAAAAATAGATGAAAATAGATGGAGATACTAGAAAAAATTCTTAAAAAAAAGAGAGAGAAGTTATCACTTATAAGTGATAACAAGAGTTTTTGTTCGTATAAAATCAGTTTTCTATATTTTATCAAGATAAATATAAGAAAAAAAATAATAGAATGGAAATCTATTTGGAGTTTTCCATAGATCCATCCATATAACTTGCGTAACCTTTAAAGTCCATTAAACCATGGCCAGAGAAGTTAACAACAATGGTT
>JAEEWY010000153.1 GCA_016291275.1 Methanobrevibacter sp.
ATAGGATTGATCATTGTAGGATATAAAAGAAATGTTCAAAGATGGGTCTTAGAAGGTGCATTATTTGAATTCCTATGGGTTCTATATTTCATTACATATGGTGTTAATGATGGAATTATAAATTTCTTCATTGCAATAGCTGTGATTGGATGGGTATTGTCAATTGCAAGAACAATCATGATTTACTTTGAGGAAAAGAGAATGGATAATCTCTCATTTAGCCCATCACCTCAACCTGTAGTCAGCACACCTGCTCCAGATATCAGTCCAAAACCAATTGAAAATGCTGTTATTGATATTATTCCTGAATTTAAGCCATATAAGCTTGAAATCGATAATCAAAAACAAGCATTTGATAAAAAGGAAGAGAATATCACTGGCTTAATCAATAAACGATTTGAAACTGGGGAATTAAGCCATAATCGTTTCATGTCAGTTATAGATAGTTGTCATCAGCTATTCTATCACCAATCCGATTCTGCTACAAGCATTATTGAAATGGCTCCAGAATACAGTGAAAGACTGGATGTAACCGTTAAAGATAAAATAAGCATTATGGAATCAATCAATGATGAGATGAATAATCTTATAGAAGAGCTCATCATTCATGATGGTGACAATGAAAAATCAGAAGAGGACCTAAAGGAATTGTTCTCAAATATGGATAATTTGATAAATTCAGTAAAGGATTATAAATGAATAATCCTTTTTATCATTCATAAAAATAGATTTTTTATTAATTTAATTATTTTTTAAGTTTTCATTTAAAGTTTCAATCTCTTCTTTTAATTCTTTATTAATCTCTTTCAATTCAATTATCTCTTTTTTAAGTGATTCGACATCATTGTCTATTTTATAGACTTTGCTATGAACTTCATTGAGATTTTTCTTGTTTGACCTTAAAGTCTCTTTTAAAAGTTCAATGTTGTCGTCATTTTCTGTAATGTTGAAGTCTTCATTCATTAATATTCTTCTTGCAAAGTAAGACGCAATAGCTCCTGTAACTGTACTGAATATCAATACTCCAATAATCAATGTTATAAGACCAATTATCTTTCCAGCACCGGATTGGGGTAGAACGTCACCATAACCTACTGTTGTAATTGTTGAAAGAACAAACCATAGGCTGTCAAATAAGCTGTTTATGCTTGGATCAAATAGGTATAATCCGAGTGTGGAAGCAAGTACAACAAGTAGTGTTATTCCGAATATTTCATCCAAATGAGTCTTTTTAAGGAAAAAGTCAATTGTTTCAAAAAACTGTGAAAAGAGAGCGATTACCTTAATGAATTTTAAAACCTTGAACACTCTTAATAGAGAACCATTTAAGACAAATGGCAACATGATCAAATCAAATGGAATTGCAGCTATCAGTTCTGTCCAGTTTTTGATTAGGAAATGCTTCTTATCATCGCTATCAGATAATCTTGTAAAGAAGTCAATAAAGAGAATTATACATAAAGCTGTATCAAAGACAATTATGCTGAAATATAGGTTTTCCCCTACATCTGAAATCAATGTAAGTGTAATCAAGATTAAATCTATTATAATCAATATTGATAAAAAGTAATTAAACTTGCTGTTTTGATAAAAGCTCATGTTTTGCCTCTGATATAATTTTTAATTTTTCAAAGAATTTAAAAAATTTTCATTCCTAATTAAAATTATTGCTTTATTCATTATAAATTTATTTAAAATTTTCATGAATATTCAAAATATATCCAAAATCATATAAATTTTTCCTAATTTTTTTAAAAATTTCAAAAAAAGTATACATTTTTGAAAAATAAATACAAAACCTTATATACTAAAAATATTATAGTAACTTTAGGATATGAAAATGTCCTAACAAATACATTAGAAACTAATAGAAACTGAAATTTAATTAAATATTTAATTAAAAAAGCAATTTTGAAAGAATTTTGTAGGTGGGGGTTATGACACGTACTATTTTTCAAAAGATTACAAGCTCTTTATGGGTATTGATATCCTTTATTCCATTCTTTAATGGTTTAGGATTTGTCTATATTGGAAACAAATATGCAAATGCTCAATGGTTTGCAGAGGGAATACTTTATGAATTGCCTCTTATTTTAGGATTGTTGACTTTGCCAAATCTTACTGTATCAACTCCAATGTTCATTTTTGGTACTTTAGCATCAATGGTTTCCATTGTCAGAAGCTTTATGGTAGATTATTACCTTCAAAAGGACTTGGATCAATCCAATATTGTTGAAACAAGCTTGGATGAAAAGATTGATAGCATCATCAATTCCTTATGGGTCTTAATTTCATTCATTCCATTATTCAATGGTCTTGGTTTGGTCTATAAAGGTAAAACTGCACCAAATAAAACCTGGTATCTAGAGGGAATTCTCTATGAAATTCCTTGGATAATTGGAATTTTAGGCATAGGCTTTTCACAGGTCAGATTTGTTGCATTTGAAGCTGCAGTTCTTTTCTACTTTGTATCCATATTCAGATCCATAATGGTTGCCACTGAACCTGAACCATTATATAAATATAGGAAAGCAATAGCTGAAGAGATTAAATCAAATATCAAATCAAATGATGTAAAAGAAGTTAAAATTGAAGAAGAAACAATCAGTGAAAATAGCGAAGGAGTAATTTCAGTATTTAAATTCTATGAGAAACAGTTCAATGAATTGGAAAAAATTTATCCTAAAAAAGAGAAAAATACAATGGAGCTAATTGAAAAGAGATTTGCTCCGCCTCAATTGACTTATTCCAGATTCAAGAGAGTTGTTGACGATTCTCATGAAACATTCTACAGCCAATTGAATGCAGGATATAGTATTCTTGAATTAAGTACTGAATATAGCACTAAAGTAGAGGACGAGCTTAAGAACAAGCTTATTGTCTTAAATTCAATTATTAAAGGTTTAGATAAGTTGGCTGAAGAATTGGTTCTCAACATTTCTCAAGTTGACACTGAATCTGATGATGAAATCGACCATTTGTTTGATGAATTTAAGAGGGCAACTCGTTCTGTAAGTGCTTATGAATAAATTAATTTGTCATTAATTAATTTATTCTAATTATTTTTTATTTTTAATTATTTTTAATTATTTTATCATTTTTTATTTGGTCTAATTTATCATTATTTATTTTATTTTCTTCTTCTCCACTTATGCTTACGTTTAATAAATTTACATTTTTTATTT
>JAEEWY010000154.1 GCA_016291275.1 Methanobrevibacter sp.
GTGCACCTTCATTCATTTCACGAGCTTCTTGATTTTTCCAAGAAGTGAATTGTTTTTCTTCCTTGTTGGATAATCTGAAAGCATCCACAAAACCGAAGGATTCTAACTTGTCTAAAACTTCTCTTTCTTCTTCAGTGAATGTGACTTTAGTATCTAAATCGGAAATATCCGCTTCCTTATGAGCAATATTAAAGTCACCAGCAATGATTACATCCTTATCCTTAGCCAAATCTGCAAAAGATAATAGGTTATTAAGGTAATCAAGCTTTTCATTTAATTTAGCTTTAGTTCCAGTTCCTACAGGAGCATAAACATGAATTAAAGTGAAATTTTCATAATTTAAGATAGATGCTCTACCTAATGCATCAGCAGATTCCTTGAAGAATCTTCTGACTATAGAAGGTTTTTCTTTGGTAAATGTTGCTAATCCACCGGTTCTAGCACTTTCTCCTTTTAAGAAATAAGATTCATAACCGCATTTATCCAAAAATTTCTTATCCATCTTTTCATAAGCTGTTTTTGTTTCCTGGAATAATATGATATCAGCATCTTTTTCTAAGACTGGATTTACATCCTTATTTTTTATACGAGTCCTAATACCGTTTACATTCCATGAAATAATCTTTAATTCACTCATTATATTGCTTCCCTAAATTAAATAAATAAAATTAATACAATATAAATTAATTTAAGCCCAAATTATTAATAAATTAATTTAAAAAATATTCTTGTTTATTAAAACTATAAACAAATATAATATTGACTTTTAAATCATATAAACTTATTGTAGAATTTAAATAAAAATTATATCAAAAAATACAAAAATTTTCTAAAAGAGTTTTAAAATCTAAAAAAAATAAAAGCATGATGAATAATAATGAATAATAATGAAAATTATGAATAATAATGAATAATAATTCATAACCTTAATATATTATAATTTAGAAATAATTAATTAAATCTTTATTCAATAATTATTGGTGATAAAATGGATTATAAAAAGGAAGATAATGTAAAAACTGCAGAAGTTTTAAAAGAAAAACTTAACTTAACTAGACTTCCAGTGGCTATCAAGTTTTTCAACGATGAAAGTGAAATTCCAGAAGGTGTTGAAAAAATAGATGAAACACTTAGACATTGTGAAATGGTTACCAAAGCAGCTGATGGGGCTGTATTCTATGCAACTGCTGCAGAACAGAAATGTAAAGGCGGATCAAGTGCAATGGGATTGGAACCTCTTCCACCTAAGATTGCTTCTGGAGAATTCTATTATAAGTTAGGCAGATTCGATAGTGTTGAAACCGCTAAATCAGTTATAGATAACATTCCAAGAAAAGATGAACAAAGCTTAGGAATCATCTATGCACCTTTAGAAAAAGCTGATTTTATCCCTGATGTTGTAGTTCTAATCACACTTCCTAAATTTGGTATGTACATTGCACAAGGAATTGTTTACAATAATGGTGGTAAAGTTGAATCCAGCTGTGCAGGAATTCAATCACTATGTGCAGATGCTGTAAGTGGTCCTTATGTAACCAATAAAGTCAATACTACTTTAGCATGTAATGGTTCCAGAGGTTATGCAGGAATCAAAGATGAGGAAATCATCATAGGGTTACCTTGTGATAGTCTTAAACCATTATTAGAAGCATTTGAAAATATATAATTTAATATTTTAATTAATTTGATTTAACATTTAAATAAATATAGTTATAAGAAATTATAACTAATTCTTTTTTTCTTTTTTTATTGTTTAAGGAATTGTAAACACTTGCTTAATCTCTGATTTTTCACTTTTTTTCTTATTGCAGAATGTTCTAAAGTCACATGCACTGCATGTCCTATCCTCTGCTTCAGCTTTCCAAGCATCCTTGATTTTGCATCCATTCATTTCCTTAATTAAAGATGATTCTATATCATTTACAACATTATCGAATTGATATAAGGAATTATCTATCAATTCCTCTACAACATTGATTATTCTAATGGATCTATCCATCTTAAACTTGTCTGACAAGTCTCTATGAATAGCTATTTCTGAATCTTCATTCCAATTCCTTAGTCTTTCCCAATCCTCAACAAGAATTTGATTTAAGGAAATGTCAGTTTGGTCATTCAATAAGTCCTCTTTTATTGCCTTTAAGTCATCATTTGATGGAACCAATTCATTCAAGTAAAAAATAATACCTACAATTGGCTTATCTGAGTTTTCCTGATTTTTTCTAAGCCAAGCATAAGTTAAAATCTGCCATTCATGCTGAATCCAAACCTTATACTTTTCATATTCCTCTGAATCGAAAAGAGTTCCATTTTCCATTAAAGTTTGGATTTGCATTAATTCATCCTTTGTCGGTGCACTTGGCCTTCTCATACCCTTATAATCTATGATGATTTCATATTCATTCAATTCATCATCCAATAGTTTCTTGAACTCATCATTATTATACAAGTAACTTATAATGCTGTTAGTTTGAGAAAGATTGAAATAATCATCTAAAGTCTGTTGAAATGGATTATTATTGGTTTTTTGATAAAACTTATCAACCATTTTTGAACTTAAGACATCAACAACACCATTTATGGAATAGTAATCTGATCTGGCGTTTTCATCCTTCAATTCTCTTAATCCTTTTATCAGCACTTCTGTATCTTCAATCAAAGGGAATAAATGAGGTCCCCAAAGGTTAATGGAGCGCTCTAATCTTGCACTATATATATTATCTTTTGGACCGTAATTATTTACATATTCATATGGAGGGTTTAATCCTTTAACCTTTAATCTACCAGTAATTAGGTCCTCAATTGGCTTTATTTCATCTTCCCAGTCCCAAGGGAATATTAATTGGTCTGTATTTGAATACTTTTTCCATTTTAAAAATGCCTCTTCCAAGGCTCCATGAATGAATTCACCAAACCATAATTGGACAGGCATTGAAGGAGGTAGATTTCCCTTGTTTTGGTAACGATACTGTAAATTGCAAGTTAAAAATGATAATAAATCACCAGTTAAGCTATATTCTGGTATGATATATTCCCTTGATCTAGTAGATAATTTCATTTTTACACCAATCTAATAAATTTAAATATTTTATTTCACCAATAATATTTTTTTTAATAAATATAAATAATTTCATATAAAGTTTCATATAATTTA
>JAEEWY010000155.1 GCA_016291275.1 Methanobrevibacter sp.
GCTGTCTATAAGTTTATGTATAATGTTTGACATAATATAATTAAATCAAGAAGAAAATATTTTTTAAAAATAAGGGTTTTACTTATGATTACAATTACAAAAGCAGAAGAAGAAGTTTTAAATCAAATAAAATCATATCAAGAAGAAAAGATAGATGTTTCTCTCCTTAAAGATGATTTAGGCATGTATGAGCATGACCTCAATGACTTACTAAAAAGCTTGAAGTCTAAGGGTTTGGTGTTCTATAATGGCTCTACAGTTCAATTGAAGGAAGTTGATGCAACAATTAACACTGTAGATTCAAAGGAAGATGTGATTAATGCCGAATTGAATCAAAAGGAAAAGGCATCCTTTGAAATAATCAAATCCTTGGCAGATGAAAAAGGATTTGTTTCAAGATATGAAATTGAAGGAAATCTATTGTATGGTGATTTGAAACTGACTGACTTCAGAATGTATCATATCTTATTGTCCTTGGAAAATAAGGGGCTTATTAAAGCGGTTTATAGGAAAAATGGAGATTATTATAAGATCTTATAATCTCATAATCTCTCAATCTTTTTTTATTCAATTTTCCTAATTTTTATTTATTTTAATCTATTTTTGACATAAAATCATTAATGATATTCAACACTTTTTCAATATTTCTGCCAATTAGGATATTATGTTTTGTTTTCTCAAGTATAATCGATTCAGAATCCTTTATGTTGTCACTTATTTTTCTTTGAATATCCAAATCGGTTAAATTGTCCTCTTCTCCAGCTATAATGAGTGTAGGAACATTTATTTCATTTAACTTATCAGTAAGATTGAATCCATATCCTGCTTTTATTCCATTTTTGATTCCTTCGATATTTGCAGTTTTTGCAGCTTCATGCTTTACGTTTTCAAGAAGCTCCTTATGCTCTTCAAGCAAATCTTCAGTTAGTGTGTAAGGCAAGATAATATCAAAGAATTCAACGAATCCTTGATCTATTGCATTGTCAAAGTCATCAAAGATCTTTTTCAGTTTCTCGTCATGTTCCGGAAAGCTTGACATGACAATAAGTCCATTGACCATTTCTGGATGATTGACAGCTAAATCCAATATGACATTTCCACCTAATGAGAGACCTACGAAAACAGCATTTTCAATATCTAATGCCTTTAGCAATTGATATAAATCCTCTTGATACAAGTCGATGGTAGTGTTTTTATCATCATCTGAGGATTCTCCATGTCCTCTCAAATCATAAATCAATGTCTGATAATCATTCTTTAGAGTTTCGCTTAACACTTTCCAATAAGCTAAGCTATCAGATAATCCATGAACAAAAACAATGGTTTTTCCTTCCCCTTCAAGTTCATAATTTATAGTAATGTCATTAATTGTCTTTTTAGTCATATTCAATCATTTATTTTAAGTTTAATATAATATTTTTTATTGATTGCATTAAGTATTCAAGATCAAAATAAAGTTAATTACTTAACCAGATTTAATATTTTTATTGAAATTTGTATTATTTTTAGTAATATTTATATTATAGAAAGTAATAAAATATTAATTAGTTAATAATAATGTTGTGTTTTTTATTATATTTGTAATAAATAGTAATTATTATTAAATATTTGATTGTAGTTTTAGGTGTTTAATTATGATGAGAATAAGTATGTCTTTGCCAAAAAAGCTTTTGGCTGAGTTTGATGAAGTTTTAAAAGACAGAGGTTATCAATCACGTTCAAAAGGTATTCGTGATGCTTTAAGCGATTACATTTTAAGATATCAATGGATGAATGAAATGGAAGGTCAAAGGGTAGGTGTAATCACCATTATCTATGATCATCATTTCACTGGCGTTATGGAAAGCTTAGCAGACATCCAGCATGACTATAGAAATGAAATCAATGCGAGCATGCACATTCACATGACCCATAAGTACTGTATGGAAGTCATTGTTGTAAATGGTGATGTTACACAAATCAGGGAATTGACTGAAAGGATGATGAGACTTAAAGGTGTAGAGCATGTAAAACTTACCTCTACAGCTAACGGTGAGTCCTTAGACCATGAACATAGCCATGACCATGATCATGACCATGTTCATTAATCATTAACTTTTTCTTAAATTTTTTTTAATTGAAGTTCATTAATCTAATGAATCTTTAATTAAATTTTTAATTTCATATATTTATTAGTCAACTTTATCTTTTTTTAATCTTTATTGATGAGTGTTATTATGAAATTCAAAGTAAATTCCTATCATTTTAAGCTTTTAAGAGATTATGAAAGGCTCAGCGCTTTCAAGGAAGCTATTGATGATTATGCAATAAGGAATGGTAAGAATTCCAATTGTTCAAATAGTAAGGTAGCTTTTGACTTGGGATGCGGTTCTGGAGTTTTAAGCTATTTTGCAAGTGAATATATGGATAGGATTATAGCTATTGAATTAAATAATTCAACCTATCAATTAGCTAAAGAGAACCTTAAAGAATTCGATAAGATTCAAGTCTTCAATGATGATATATTAAGCTTTGATTTCAGTAAATTAAATGAAAAGGCAGACCTGATTATCTGTGAGATGTTGGATACTGCATTGATAGATGAGGAGGAAGTTCCTGTATTGAATCGTGCAAGGAAATTCCTAAAGGAAGATGGTGAAATCATACCGAAAGGAATGATCAATTCAGCTGAAGCGGTATTCATGAACAATCACTTCATTCAGTATGAAGATGATGAATATTGTCCAATTTATATTTCGTTAGGAGAATCTGTTGTTTTTAGTGAATTTGACTTTATGGATGAAATCGATTGCAATTTCTCTGCAGAAATAGAATTAAATATTTATGGTAATGAAGAGTTGGATGAAATTGGCTTTGAAGAGAAATTAAGTCAGGAAAGGTTCGAAAAATTCAATTTTAAAGAAAATTTTAATATTGAAGAAGATAAATTAAAGATTAATGGTATTAAACTAACAAGTTTTACCAAATTGAATGAAAACATTATCTGTGGACCTACTCCAATGCTAAATCCTGAAATATTGATTCCAATTGAAGAGACTGAAGTGAGATGTAGCGATTCAGTAAGAATTAGGTTGGAATATGTGATGGGTGCTGGAGTGGAAACCATCAAGACTGAAATTTTAGAAATTATTCATGATGTTAGGTGAATAT
>JAEEWY010000156.1 GCA_016291275.1 Methanobrevibacter sp.
CTCCAATGTTAAATCCTGAAATGTTGATTCCAATTGAAGAGACTGAAGTGGGATGCGGTGATTCAGTAAGGATAAGGTTGGAATATGTGATGGGCGGTGGAGTTGAAACCATCAAGACTGAAATTTTAGAAATTGTTCATGATGATTAGGTGAACCTTCAATATTTTTCGATTAATCTGTATGATGTTCAACAGATAGGAATTATGTTGAATGTATAATTTTTTAGTTGCATTTCAAGTGTAAAAATTTTCAAGTTTTTCAAGTGTATTATTTAGTGATAAAATGTTAAATAATTTTGATAAAATAAGTTCAGATATTGATTTGTTTTTAGAAAACTGCGATAGTCTTCTCATTTTAGGCATAGGAAATGATATTCGTGGAGATGATGGTTTAGGACCATATATAATTAATCAATTATCTATTTTAAAAGATTATATTCTGAATTATTCAAATTTAAATGATATGAATCAAGAAATCAATAAAAATTCACTTGAAAATAAAGATAATGAATTTGAGTTTTTTGATAATGTAAATGACATTAACACTGGAAATACACCTCTAGATGAGGCACTTGATTCGTACAAAAACGAATTAAATGTTGATGTAAATGAGTCATTGATTGAAAGGTTGGATAAAACATTTTTAATCAATGGAGGATCTGTTCCAGAAAACTTCACTGGACTTATAAAGAAACTTGACCCTTCACATATCATACTGATTGATGCAAGTTTGATGAAAAAAGAAGCTGGTGAGATAAACATAGTGAATAAAGACAATATAGTTGATATCAGCATTTCAACACACTCAATGTCATTAGCATATCTGATTAAATATTTGCAGTTGGAAAAGGAGTATAAGATTCTCTTCATTGGAATTGAACCTGAAATCATGGACTTGTCATTTGAATTGTCTGATAATGTTAAAGAGTCATCAGACATGCTTATAAAATTGCTGTTCGATAAGATTTTGGCATATTAAATGCCTTAAAAGCTTTTTTATACTTTTATTATACTTAATTTATTGAAAATGCTGCATTTCTTTTTCTTTTTTTAGTAAATTATATTTAATACGATTTTAAATATATTAATAGATTAAGAATTCTAATGTGATTTTATGAAAGTTTTGTTTATTGGATCAAGATTATACGATGATGTAGCTTATCATGTTGATAAATTGGGAGTGGAAAGCATAATTACTGAATCAAACGAGGAAGCTCCTAATTTGGATTTGCCTACCAAATACTATATCGTTCCAAGAGGAATGGATAAGCCAATGGAAATAGCTATTGAAGAGGAAGTTGATGCTATTGTTCCTCTTTTAGGAATTGACCCTCCATTGATGAGTGTAGCTATAATGAAGGAGGAAATAGAGAAAGAGCATAACATTCCAGTAATCTCCTCCAATGTTAATGCTGTATCAATTGCATCCGATAAGATAAAAACCAAGGAATTCTTTAAATCAATCAATCTTAACGTTCCTCCTGCAAATGTCTTGAATGGAAATGACTTTGACAGTGAAGAGGAATTTATAGAAAAGTTAGGCTTCGATTTTCCTATTGTCCTAAAACAGGGAGAAGGCCAAGGCGGTAAGGACATTTGCATAACAAATGAATTTAAGGATGTTTTGGATTACTTTGAGAATTTTGAGCAAGCATTGATTGAAAAGTTCATCGAAGGATCTGAAGTTTCCATTGAAGTTATAGGATGGAATGGGGAATACTTGCCGTTGGTACCGGTTTACAAGGGAGAAACCAATTTGGAAGGAATTCATCCAATCAAAAGACTCAGATATGGTCCTTGCAACTTTGAAAATATGGATAATGAAGAGTTTAGAAAAATAGCAAAGCACATTGCAACAAACCTTAAATCTGAAGGAACAATTGATATGGACTTGATTTATTCAAAAGAGGAAAACAAGGTTTATGCAATTGAGATAAACACTCGTCCAAGCGGTACAAGATACCTTTCATTTGCTTGCACAGACTTGAATCCATTGAACTTGCTTGTAGACATTGCAATTGGCAAATTCGATGTAAAAGAGCTTGAAAAGGAAATGAAGAGTTATTATACCTTAGAGATTCCGATTGGTGATTATGAGGGACCAGCTCCTCAGGAACCTGTAAAGGAATACATAAATGGCAATTTCATTGTTCATGGCCCTAAAGGATACCAAAGGGTAACAATTAGGGGGAAAACTCGTGAAGAAACCTTTGAAATAGCTAAGGAATTAACTGGAAATGATTACAGTTTTTAGATAAAACCATTCATTTTTCAATATTGTTCTTTTTTTAATTATTTTTTCATCTTTTTTTAATTTTTTTCAATCTTCTCTTTTTTCAATAATTTATCTAATTCACAAATTCTCTTTTAAAATCTTCTTTTCATTCAAATACATTTTTTATGGTGTTTTTTGAATTATAACTGTGAAATGATAATATCATTGTAATATCATTTTCTTATATATAAATAAAAATATAAATATTAGGTTAACTATAAAATATTATATTTAATATGAATTTTTTAATATTTTTTAAGAATTTAGTGTGATAAATTAGTGTGATGAAAATGGATTTGACAAAAGTAATTATAATGTTTTTAATAACCTTCTTTGCAACAGTGATATTCACTTGGTTTGTAAGGAAAACATTAAGGGATGCAGACTTGTCTGACAATCCTATAGTAAGTGAACATAGACATAAGGCAGGAACCCCTACAATGGGAGGAATAGCTTTCTTATTTGCTATTTTGCTTATTCTTTCATTATATTATAAAAACACAGATATTTTGATCATTTCATTTATCATGCTTACTGGTGGAGTAATGGGATTGCTTGATGACCTATTAGGTCTTAGAGTAAAGGAATATCAAAAGGTAGTTAAGAACATTAGCGATTCGGTTGTTCCTATAGGGCTCCTTGATTTAGGAGTTGGTGAAGAGGCAAGAATCACCACTGACAAGGCTAAAGAACAAGTGGGCGCATTGGTTGATGAAGGCAAGCTTGAGATTGTTGCTGAAATTCCAATCAAATACGAGCCAAGTGAAGGAGTTAAAATCATTGTACAGCTATTGCCTGGTTTATTCTTGGCATTTACAGGTGCTGTAGCAACTTGCGGCGGATTCAACTTAGGCCTTTTGGCATATCCTGTATT
>JAEEWY010000157.1 GCA_016291275.1 Methanobrevibacter sp.
ATTAAAATTATTTATAAAAATTTGTGAAAATGATTGAAAATGATTGAAAAATATATAAAAAATAATTATAAAATCTTAAATATTTTAAAATAAAAATGGGAAAAAATCAAAATAAGAATAAAGAAAAAAAGAGAATAAAGAAATGAAAAAAGAAAAGGAATATGGCTATAATAAAGCATATCCCGCTTCAAATGCTTGAATATTCTTATCTTCAGTTCCTTTTGGTACACTGTCTAAAATAGCTTGTTTAGCAGCTTCAACAGAAACAACATTAGTAACTTTTACGATTGCACCAATCATAACAATGTTTGCAACAATACGCAAACCGACATCTTCTGTTGCAGTCTTTGTTGCAGGTGCACGATAAAGCTTAATCTTGTGTTCATTTACAAAATCAACTATTTCCTCTTCAACAATCATGTCAGGGTCAATAATTAAGACACCTTCGTCTTTCAAATCACCCATATATTTGATTAACGCTTCGTGAGACATTGCAACAAGAATATCAGGGCTTGAAACTTTAGGATAGTCAATCTCCTCATCACTAATTACAACTTCAGTTCTGGAAGCGCCTCCACGAGCTTCAGGACCATAGGATTGGGTTTGCACTGCATTGATCTTATCAAAGAGAGATGCGGCCTTTCCAATGATGACCCCTGCCATAATGACTCCTTGACCACCAAAACCAGCTATACGAACTTCAGTTCTCATCTTAATCCAACTCCTCAAATGCAGATTTAATAGCTAATGGCTTATCTGAATTCTCTTCTGCTAATGCCTTGATGTTAGCAGTTAGTTCTGCATGTGGCTTATTAGCAAATTCACCAACAATGATCTTTCCTTCCAATTCAGCTTCATCCATCTTTTCTGCTCTTCTTTTATTTATGCTGTTTTCCTTAATCCATTCAAACATTTGCAATGGAGTTTTCATCTTGTTTTTACGTCCGAAGTAAGTTGGACATTGGGAAACAACTTCAATAAATGAGAAACCTTCATTTTCCAAACCTTTTTGAATTGCTTTGGATAATTGAAGAGGATGTGTAGTGGTCCATCTAGCAACATAAGATGCACCAGCTGCACTTACAAGTTCAGCTAAATTAAATGGCATGTCTCTTGAACCGTAAGGTGCAGTTGTACCAAAGCTTCCTTTTGGGGAAGTTGGACTGATTTGACCACCAGTCATACCATAAATATTATTGTTGATACAGATTACAGTAAGATTAATGTTTCTTCTAGCAGCATGAATCAAATGATTTCCACCAATGGATGCAGCATCCCCGTCACCAGTGAATACAACAACATCCAAATCAGGGTTTCCTACCTTCAATCCAGTAGCAAAGCTTAAAGCTCTTCCGTGAGTTGTGTGGAGTGAATCACATTTTGCATAACCCGGAATTCTTGAAGAGCAACCAATACCTGAAACCATAGCAACATTTTCAAAATCAATATCAGTTCCTTCCAATCCTTTAAAGAAAGTGCTCATAACGGTACCGTTTCCACAACCTGGACAGAATATATGTGGCAATCTTTCTTCTCTAAGATATTTTTTATATGGGCTTTCCTTTTCTACCATTTTACCACCTATCCATTAATCTCCTTAATCTTATCATAAATTTCATCAGGCTTATGAAGAATTCCTCCAATCTTGCCAATCAAGTGAACATTAGCTTCACCATGTGCTGCCCTTTCAACCTCATGGACAATTTGTCCTAAATTCATTTCAGGAACAATTATGTCACTTGCAGTTTTAGCGATTTCAGCAATTTCCTCTTCTGGGAAAGGCCATGGAGTGTCAATTTTAAGAGATCCTACTTTTATGCCTTCTTCTCTTGCCTTTTTCATAGCAGCTCCAACAGAACGGTATGGGGAACCGCAAGAAACAATGACAATGTCTGCATCATCACAATTTTCCTTTTTAACTGAGCAGATATCTTTTCTGTGCATTAAAACCTTATTGCATAATCTTTCAACCAATTTGGTATGGGTGTCTGGATCGTTAGTGTCTGGATAACCTCTTTCATCGTGAGTGAGTCCAGTGACGTGAATATTGAATCCATCACCAAAAGCAGGCATAGGAGTAGTTCCATCACAAGGTGCATCAAATGGCAAGTATTGGCCATCTACCTTTTCAGGTCTTTTACGAGCTACAATTTCAATATCATCAGGAATAATCAATTTTTCTCTCATGTGACCTACAACTTCATCAGCAAGAACAGTTACAGGAACTCTATATTCTTCAGCTAAATTAAAAGCCTTGATAGTGAAATCAAAGAATTCCTGAACAGATGATGGTGCTAAAGCAATAGGTTCATAATCACCATGAGAACCCCAACGAACTTGCATCATATCCGCTTGAGCAGACATGGTAGGTTGACCAGTGGATGGGGAACCTCTTTGAACATTGATAATTACAATAGGAGTTTCTGTAATGAATCCGTAACCGATGTTTTCCTGCATTAAGGAAATACCTGGGCCAGAAGTAGCGGTCATTGCTTTCATACCACTCCAGGAAGCTCCAATGATAGCACCAGCAGATGCAATCTCATCCTCCATTTGAACAAAAGATCCGCCATATTTTGGAAGCAAGATAGACATTTGCTCTGCGATTTCAGTAGATGGAGTAATTGGATAACCTGCAAAGAATCTGCAGTTTGCAGCTATTGCACCTAATGCACAAGCTTCATTTCCTTGAACAAAACGCTCTTCCACCATTTATTCCACCTCTTTTTCAACATAAATAGCTTGATCTGGACATGATAATTCGCATAAGCCACATTTTGTGCAACCTTCCTCATGTTCTGGGAAAGGAAGGTAAACATTTTTTGTGTTTACTTTGTCAGATTTTGAATAAACATTTTTAGGACAAGTAGCTATACAAATATCGCATCCTTTACAAAGCTTGGAATCTATAATAATCATTAAATCATCTCACATTCTTTGTATAGTTTGAAAAATATTAGTTCAAATATTAAAATAAATACCTTATTGCTATTGTTTACCTTAAGATATAAATCATAATAATATTATATATGGCCTTATTTATTTAAATAATTTAGTATAATTAAGGAAAATAATTAGATTTTTTTAATCACATGAAAAATAATTTGAAAATAGAAATTAAATTAAAAGTAAAAAAAAGAACTAAAGT
>JAEEWY010000010.1 GCA_016291275.1 Methanobrevibacter sp.
ATTGAAGTTGCTTCCGGTTTTGATGACATTGTTGGCCAATACATCAATGAGGAAATATTCATGTCAAAAGACACCTTTGAAATGCCATATGATGAGGAAGCCAATTCCGTAGATGAATTCAAAACAGTTATCTTCAAAGTTTTCAAGGATCATCTTATTGAGAAAGTAAAGGATATAGTTCCAAGCTTTGTAGAGAAGGATTGCGATTATAATGTAATTGATTCTTATCATGAGGTTGTTGATGAGAATCCTGAGCTTGTGGAAAATCTGGATGAGTTTATTGATGGATTTGAATATGAGTCCTTTGAGGAAGGGGAAGAAGTTTATTTGGATGAAAATTATGATTCTACATTTGAAGAATATACCGATGATGATTTTGAGGAACTTTCAGATGCTCAACTTGAAGAACTGTTAGTTGAACATGGATCTAGTGAATACGAAGAGGTTTACTATGATGAAGAGATTTATCTTGATGATGAAGTCTATCCTGATGAAGAGGATTCCATTTATTATGATGAAGTTCCATTTGAGGAAACCATTGATGAACCTCCAGTCGAGGAAATCTATGTTGAGCATGATGTAGTTGATTCTCCCGTTGAGGAGATTTATGTTGAGCATGATAACGATGACCATTTAGTTGAGGAGATCTATGTTGATCATGATGATGAAGTCATTTATGAAGATGTTCCTATTGAAGAGGTTTATCTGGATGAAAACTTAAATGATGTTTCTCAAGAAGAATCTGTTGATGAAGAGGCAGATGAGGTAGATGAGGCTGATGGATGGGCTGAATATATTGAAGAGGAATTTGGAGAGTCTATTGAACAGTCAGAGGATGAAAACAAACAGGATTAACTTTTTGATTTAATTTATTAAATATTTTTCTTAAAATTATTTTATGATTTTAATTTAATTATTATTTCAATTTAATTATTATTTCAATTCAATTATTTTAAATTATTTTTATTATTAAAGGTGTAATGATGGATTTTGAAGAACTTGTTAAATCACTTCAGGAATTTGTAGGAGTCAGCCGTAAGAATTCCATTGAAAAGGTTACAAAAACCTTAGGTGAAGTTTATAATATCTCTGGTGAAGTGCTTCTTGATTTTGGGGATGACGCTTCAGCTATTGACATTGGAAACAATCAGGTTATCTTGCTTGCTGCCGATGGGATTTGGGGTCAATTGATGAGTGTAAATCCTTATTGGGCAGGTTATTGTTCAGTGCTTGTAAATGTTAATGATATTGCAGCTATGGGTGGAAAGCCAATAGCTATGGTAAATACAATGTCCATTTTTGATGATGAGATTTATGATGATCTTCTCCAAGGAATTGTAGATGGATGCAAGAAGTTCAATGTTCCTATGGTTGGAGGACACCTTCACCCTGATTCTGAATTCAATTCATTGGATGTGGCTATTGCAGGGATTGCTAAGAGGGATTCATTGATAACTTCTGCAGGTGCAAGTGTTGGCGATAAGGTCCTTGTAGCTATTGATACTGATGGAAGGCAACATCCTCAATTTGCTCTAAATTGGGACACTACCTATGAAAAGGATGACAAGTTGGTTCAAGATCAAATAAAGGTCATGCAGGAAATTGCAGAAGCGCATCTTCCTACAGCTGGAAAGGATATCAGCAATCCTGGAACATTAGGCACTTTGGAGATGCTTCTTGAGGCATCTGGTGTAGGTGCTTGTGTCAACCTTGATTTGATTCCAAGAAATCCTGATGTGGCTTGGGAGGATTGGCTAAGGGCTTATCCTGGGGCAGCTTTTGTACTCACTGCAAAAGAGGAAAACTGCCAAAAGATCATTGACACTTTAACACCATATTCTTTTGAAGTTGCTGTTGTTGGTGATGTAATAGAAGAGAAAGTTCTTTATTTGGAACATGGCGATGAAAACGCAGTTCTATTCTCTCAGGAAAAGAATCCTGTATTGAAAATGAATGAATAAATTTATTTTTTAATTTATTCTATTTTTCTAATTTTTTCATCTTTATTTTTCTAATTTTTCATATTTTTTATAATCTTGAATATTTTTTTTAATTTCATTTTTTTAACATTTTTAATTATTTTAATCATTGTTCTTTATTTTACTTATAACTCATTATATTTTCTTTATTTTACTTTTATTCGATTCATTGCCCTTTAAAATTTTCATTTTTTTAAACATTTTCTTTTGTTTTTATTATATGAAACAGATTTTTACTATAATTTCTATTTTTATTGAAAATTTTTATCATATTGTTTTATAATTTTTATTAAAAATTATTCATTTTCTAATTTATTAAATCTTAAACAATATTTATTATTTTTTGCTTTTATTTGTCATAACTTGCATTTTTGACCCTATTTTTAATATTTTTTTGATTAAATGACACTATTTTATATAATATGATTTTCTTAAATAAATATGTAGATTAGATTTTTTTATTTATCTAATTTATAATATATTATAAATTAAAAATATTTGGTGTAAATATGAATAAAAAAATAGGAATTATATTAGGAGCTGCATTATTAGTCTTCTTATTAATCGGTGCTTCCAGCGCAGGTTGGTTTGATTTCTTAGGTGGAGATGAAGCAGCTACTGATAACGATGACAGCACTTTAGTTGTTGGTTTCGACGCAGAATTCCCTCCTTACGGATACAAAGATGACAGTGGGGAATATGTTGGATTTGACTTAGACTTAGCTCAAGAAGTTTGTGATAGAAATAACTGGACTTTAGTAAAACAGCCAATAGACTGGGATGCTAAAGACAGTGAATTAGACTCTGGTTCTATCGACTGTATTTGGAACGGATTTACCATCAACGGTAGAGAAAACGATTACACCTGGTCTGAACCATACATTGACAACAAACAAGTTATTGTTGTAAAAACTGATTCCGGTATCGACGATTTAGATGACTTAGAAGGTAAAATCGTAGAAACCCAAAAAGATTCCTCTGCTTTAGCAGCTCTTGAAGGAGATCAAAAACCTTTAGCAGACACCTTTGATTCCTTAACTCAAATTGCTGACTATAACACTGCATTCATGGACTTAGAATCCGGTGCTTGTGACGCAGTTGCAATCGATATTGGTGTAGCTCAATACCAAATCAGCCAAAAAGGTAGTGACCAATACAAAATATTAGATGAAGAAATCTCTTCTGAACAATATGGTGTAGGTTTCAAAAAAGGTAATGAAGAATTAAGAGACCAAATCCAAGCTACTTTAGACGAAATGTTTGAAGACGGAACTGTTGCAAAAATCGCACAAAAATACGATGAATTTGGTGTTCCAGGTTCTCTTATTCAATAAGTGATATATTCTTAGTTTATGCATAATTCTTTATGTATAAACTTTTTTTATTATTTTTCCTATTTTTTAAATTTAAATAAATTATTTGATTTACAATGATGTTTTGAATAATTTATTTAAATTTATTTAATTAAAAATAATTAATTTGATTTAAGCAATATGGCTTAATAATTAACGATTATTTGTTAAACGATTAATTTTAAATTTATTTTTTTATGTTTGGAGAATTTAAATGTTATTGAGTAAAATTTTAGAAGAATTATTATGGGGTATGGGAACCTCCATTGAAATATTCTTACTTACATTGCTATTTTCAATTCCTCTTGGTTTAGCTGTAGCTGCAGGAAGAATGAGTAGCTTTAAGCCATTGCAATGGTTTATGAAAGCATATATTTCAATTATGAGAGGAACTCCATTGATGCTGCAATTGATTGTGGTGTTCTTTGGACCATACTATATTTTCGGAATGACTCTCTCAAGAGATTTCAGGATGATTGCAGTTATCATTGCATTTACCATTAACTATGCAGCATACTTTGCAGAGATTTTCCGTGGAGGAATCGAATCCATTCCAAATGGACAGTATGAAGCTGCACAGGTATTGGGTTACAATAGGTTAGAGACATTCTTCATTATTGTCTTGCCTCAAGTGATTAAAATAGTGCTTCCTTCAATTACCAATGAGGTCATCACTCTTGTAAAGGACACTTCACTTTCATTCGTGCTTGCTATTCCGGAAATGTTCACTGTTGCAAAACAGATTGCAGCAGCTGAAGCGTCCATTTCAGCATTGCTGATTGCAGGTGGATTCTATTATCTGTTCAATGCACTTGTAGCATTTATAATGGAACGTTTCGAGAAAAGATTGGATTATTACGACACTTAGGAGAGATATCATGAGTTTATTGGAAGTTAAAAATCTAAAGAAAAGTTTTGGAGACAATGTAGTATTAAAGGATATCTCTTTTAATGTTGAAAAGGGAGAAGTGTTATCCATTATTGGACCATCTGGATCCGGTAAGTCTACATTGCTCAGATGCATTACAGATTTGGAAACTGAAGACAGTGGAGAGATTAATTTTGATGGAACTTTTGGTTTGGTGTTCCAGAATTTCAATCTGTTCCCACATCATTCTGTAATGAAGAATATTGCAAATGCGCCTATAAGGGTTCAAAAAAGAGATAAAGAGGAAGTTTACGCTCATGCAAGGGACTTGCTAAAAAAGATGGGATTGTCAGATAAGGAAGATGCATATCCTTCTGAGCTCTCTGGTGGACAGCAGCAAAGAGTATCAATTGCAAGGGCACTTTGTATGGATCCTGACATTCTGTTCTTTGACGAACCTACTTCTGCACTTGACCCTGAACTTACTGGTGAGATCTTGCAGGTAATCAAGGATTTGGCTGCAGAGCATATGACAATGGTAATTGTCACACACGAGATGAATTTTGCTCGAAATGTATCTGATGAAATTATCTTTATGGATGGTGGAGTAATCGTAGAGCAAGGATCACCTGAAGAGGTATTCTCATCAGACAACCAAAGAATGAAAGATTTCTTAGGTAAATTCTATGAATAGATAGAATTTACTTTTTTTCTATTTTTCATTTATTTTCTATTTTTCATTTATTTTCTATTTTTTCACTTATTTTTTTAACAATTTCGTATAAATTATTAATATTTTATTCCCTCTTTTTATTATCCTAAATAATTTAAAAACTATTTTATATTATTAAAAATATACATATATTTAATTTATAAAATAGGGGATATTTTTTTATTTCTTGTTTTATAATTAACTGATGATTATTATTTTATAAATAAAGAGGCAAGCCTATGCTAATTAAAATTAATGGAGAAGATGTGGATATTCCTGAAGGTTCTACCATTAAGGATGCAATTGAAATCTCAAATGCTCCTTACAAGAAAGGAAGTATCGTTTGTCTTATCAAGGGAGAAAGTGAAATACAAAGTAACATTCTCAAATATAAGATTAAAACACCTAAAGGAAGTATTCTCATTGAATTGGAAGTTTCTGAAAAATCACAACCTTTAACTGATTTCTTCAAGGAAAACTATTCTCAGTTTATCTCTAATAATGTTCGTTGGGAAACATCTAATGAAGTGGCTATAGGTCCTGTAAGCTCTAATTTTGAACCTTCACATGATGAATTTGCATATTTCGACAATGAGGTTCTAATCAGCTTATCCGGATTTTCTGCTGAGGCCACTCATATAATCTTTGTCAAGGATGACCACAAGAATGTTTATGGTGTTCCAAAATACAGTGACCGTGGTGTCTTTGCAAGGGTTATAGGTGGAAGAAAAACATTGTTCTCCCTTACTGATGATGATGAAATCCTAGCTATTGAACCTGTAATTGAGCGCAGTACAGTTAGAGAGAGTACTGGTGGTTCAAACTTGGATGAAGTCTTGGAGGAAGGAAATCAATTGTTCACCTATGTTCTGTTTGAACCTAACTTCAATTCCCCTAAATCTGTTGAACACTTGTTCTCACTCATTAGGAACGACAAGATTGAAGTCAGCTTTGAATCCAACTCATTTGTAGGGTTCTATGAATTGACTGGTTTAACTAAGGAGAAGGAAGAAATCACTGAACGTAAAAGAGGAACAGTTACCTTGAGAAATGATGGATTCGGTAAAGGTAGAGTTTACATTTATAGAGAAGACAGAGTAAGAGCCGAAACCCACACTAATTTAGCTACCGTCAAGCAAGGTATGGAATTGTTTGATATAGCAAAAGAAGGGGATTTCATTACTGTGAGAAGCAGTCCTGACAGAATCATGCTTATGATGATGACTCAAAAAGAGGCGGAAGAAAAACTTGCATCATTAGGTATCAAGCATATCAGAACAGGTAATGAGGATGATGATGCAATTGTCGTGACTCAGGAACCTGAAAGCACTGTTGGCATCATAGAAGCTGGTGAAGTTACTACCTTTGGTCTTGCAAGTGATGAGCTCTTGAAAGTCAAGTTAACCGATAAGGCTCCAAGAACCAGATGGTATCTTGAGAAAATCACCGGTCTTGCAGAAAAGCCTGTTGGAACATTGAAGGTTTACTTTGCTGTGCCTGACATGAACATGTTCATGTTCAATGGTGATAACGATGAGTCCAAGGGACTTATTCCTGAAAACAATCCAACTGATATTATGAAGGCTGGAGAGATAGGTGTAACAAACATGTCCAAGAAGAATGTGGGACTTATTGGTATAAGAACCATTGACACCACTGATTTCGGACCTACTGGTGAGCCTTTCTCAGCTACAAATGTTGTCGGTGAAGTTGTTGGAAACATTGAAGGCTTGAACAAGCTTAAAGACGGAAGCACTCTTTATATTCACGAAGTTTATGATGATGAGGAGGAATGATTATGCCTGCAAATTTATGTATAACTCCAGATTTAGGTAAAGAGGATATGGATCCAGAAGTTTCAACAAGGATGATCATTTTAAGTTCAAAGGCAAATGTAAGTGAAAGTGAGGTAGTGAACTTCCTCCATATGTTGAATTTGCCTATTACAATCAAATGGACTTGTTATGGGGCTATGATTAGTGGAAAGGATGAATATGTGAGAGAAGCTATTCGTGAACTCCGTAAATTAGACCCTTATGGAATTTTTACAAAGGAAAGAGGTTTTGCTCCAGGTGACCCAAGAAGATGCAGAGGTCACAGATACGGACCAAGAGAAGGTTTCCACCAAATGGAAAAGGAATTTAAGATTCTTGATTATGTTGGAGAAGCTTTAAAGAATCCAAGAGAAGTGGAAATAGAAAAGAAAGAACCTGTTTCTGTTGATTACTTCAAAGAGATTTTAGCTGAAGAAGAAAATAAAAAAGAGGATGATAAATAATAGAAGGCAAAGTTGAATAGGATGTTTGCTTTCTTATTTAGATTTAAGAGGATGATATTATGGTAAAAGTAGCTATTTATCCACCAAATTCATTGGTTCTAGCTGACTTGATTGAGAGAAAAGGTCACACTCCTTTAGCTCTTCAAAAACAAATAAGACAAAAGATCAAAGATCCGGAGATTGATTCTCCTCCAATGAACATTACAGAAGAAGATCCAATTAACGGATTAAAATATGCAGCTATTGAAGTGCCTTCAGGGGTCAGAGGAAGAATGTCCATTATTGGACCTCTTATAGATGCAGCAGAAGCAGCAATCATTGTTGATGGCGCTCCATTTGGTTTTGGTTGTGTAGGATGTGCAAGAACAAATGAATTATCAATTTTCTGTTTACGTAAAAAGGACATACCTGTCTTGGAAGTGGTTTACCCTGATGATGAAGACGGAACAAGACTTATGGTAAATCAAATCATGGATTTCCTTGATTCCTTGCCTGGAGGTGGAGGAGACCTTGAAGGAGACAGTGATGTTTTAGGTGAACCAATTGCAAATAAAGGAGGAAAATAATATGGTACAGATTGCATTGGTTTCCTGCGGTACCGAATACAGTGGTATCCAAAAGGAAATCGAAAAGGCAGCTTTAAAATTTGGAGCAGAAATTATTCTTCCTGAAATTGATTTGGATTACATTAATGAAGCTTATGAGAAATTCGGTTTCTCTGCTCAAAGTTCAAGCTTAAAGCTTATGATTGCAAGGGCAATGTCTATTGTAGAAGGAAAATGCAAGCCTGATGCAGTATTCATTGCAACTTGTTTCAGATGTGCAGAAGGTGCATTGGTCAGAAACGAAGTAAGACGTTTCATCCAGAACAATACACGTATTCCAGTAGTAACATATTCCTTCACTGAAAGGACAAAAGCTGATGAGCTATTTATCCGTATGGAAGCATTGGCTACCACTGTTACACGTAGAAGCATTCTTGCTCGTGAAAAGCAAGAAGGCCTTACCCTTGGACTTGACTCAGGTTCAACAACTACAAAGGCAGTTCTTATGGAAAACAACAAGGTTATCGGAACCGGTTGGACTTCCACAAAAGACATCATTGCATCTGCTCAAACTGCAGCTGCAGAGGCATTTGAAGGAACTGGCTACAAATGGGATGATGTTGATGGTATAGGAACTACCGGTTACGGTAGATTCACTATGGGTCAGGAATTTGGAGCTGAACTTATCCAAGAGGAATTGTCTGTAAATGCAAAAGGTGCAGTATACTTGGCTGATTGTCAAAAAGGTGAAGCTACAGTACTCGATATTGGTGGTATGGACAACAAGGTAATTACTGTAAACAACGGTATTCCGGACAACTTCACTATGGGTGGTATCTGTGCAGGTGCATCCGGTAGATTCTTGGACATGACTTCAAGAAGGTTAGATGTGGACATTACAGAGCTTGGTCCACTTGCAGTGCAAGGTGATTGGAGAAAAGCTATGCTTAACTCCTACTGTATTGTATTCGGTATTCAAGACTTGGTTACCACTCTTGCTGCTGGAGGATCTAAGGCAGATGTAGCAGCTGCTGCATGTCACTCCGTATCTGAACAGGTTTATGAACAGCAATTGCAGGAAATTGACATTCGTGAACCTTTAATCCAAGTAGGTGGAACCAGTTTGATTTCTGGGCTTGTTGAAGCGGTAAGTGAAACCTTAGGTGGAATTGAAGTTATCGTACCTGAATACTCACAGCATATTGGTGCAGTAGGTGCAGCATTGCTTGTATCTGGTATGGGAAATAGACATGAATAGATTTAAGCTTAAATCAAGCTTTTTTCTATTACTTTTAAAGAAGTGATTATATGTATATTGAATCAAATGACCCTGAAGGAGCAAAAGTCTATGATATGATTATCAGACAAATCTTGCAGGATTTGGTCTTGCCACCTTCCATTGATGACATGAGAGCTTATGTCAATCCAGATGAGGTATGCTTCATCATTGCTATAAAGATGAGAAAGACTTCCCAGCACATTACATTAAAGGAAGTAGCTAAAGTAAATTATGAAGCGGATGATGACACTACTGTTGTTTTGATAGATGATGAAAACTATCTTCCAAACATCTTAAAAACCCTTTGGAATACTAATGGTAGGGAAAATGTCCATCAGCCAAGCAGATATGTAATTCACATGAAAGGAGAGCATGAAGTGTCTGATTTGGTAGTGGATGATCCTCATGAGAACCTTAAGAGAAGAATCTATGATGCAATATTCAGAATAGTTCCTGAAGGATTCAAGATAATGAAAGACATTTCCCGTGACGATATCGTTTCTGTTATAGCTACTGATGAGCTCATTAAGGATGAATGGGTTGAAAAGGCTGAAGGATATATTGTAGAATTGAACACTCCTAAAACTTGGGATTAAATTTAATTCGCATAATTGATTAAATCTTTTTAGATTTAATCTATTTATTTTTTTAAATCATTAAATTTTCATTTTTATAGGGTTGTTTTAATTTTTTGTCCAATTTTTCATTGATTTTTTAAAACGGTTCGTAATTTTCATTAGTTTGTTCGTATATGTTAGAAACAAATAGGAAGCTTTATATACTATATTGTTAATAACAATAGTTATAAGTTTAAGCGTAAATGAAAAAATTTAACGAATAAATTTTGTAAATTGTAGTGGGATTAAATTAAAATTGGAGAAAAAATTAAGTTAATTATAATGACTATTAATTTAATGACTAAATCAATTAAATGATTATTATTAAATATTGTGTTGAGGTAATACTATGACTAAAAAAGATATAACTTGTGGAGGAAGTCATAAAGGTGCAAAATTTGCACACATTACAAAAGTGCATCCATGCTATAATGAAAAATTGCATGATAAGGTAGGAAGAGTTCACGTACCAATTGCTCCTAAATGTAATATTGGATGTAATTTCTGTATAAGATCAATTAATACTGAAGAGGACAGACCGGGAGTTGCAGGTTCAATCATGGATGCAGATGCTGCAGTGGAACATGTATTGAATGTAACTAAAGACAGTGCAATCACTGTAGTTGGTGTTGCAGGTCCTGGAGATTCATTAGCTAATGAGGCTACCTTTGAATTCTTTGAAAAAATCAATGAGGCAAAACCAGATTTGATTAAATGTATGAGTACAAATGGTCTTTTGCTTCCAAAATATGCTGAAAGAATTGCAGAGCTTGGTGTAAATACTGTAACTGTTACAGTCAATGCAGTGGACCCTGAAATCCTAAAGGAAATCAATGGTTTCATTGTCTATGAAGGCAAAGCTTACAAAGGACTTGAAGCAGCGGAAATTCTTTCCAGAAACCAACTTGAAGGAATCAAAAAGATCACCGACCTTGGTGTAGTCGTTAAGGTCAACATAGTTCTCATTCCAGGATTGAATGATGAGCATATTGTGGAAATCGCTAAAACCGTAAAAGAATGCGGTGCAGACTTGGTAAATGTCTTGCCACTCATTCCATTAAACAAGATGGCTGATTATCCAAGACCTGGATGTGGAGAGATTGAAAAGGCACGTAGTGATGTGGAAGAGTATCTTCCAGTATTCAGAGCATGCACTCAATGCAGAGCAGACGCTTATGGAATTCCTGGTAAGAAACACGAAGACCATCACTTAGGAAATGCTCCTCAGTCTCACTTCTAAGTGATTAAATTTATTTTAAATAGGATTATTATTTTTTTATCCTACTTTTTTTACTTATTTTTTTTGCTTATTTGCTTTTTTTAGTTTTTTTAACTATTTTTTCTATGAAATTTTTTATAATAATCTATTTATTTAAAAAAGACCAATATTTTATTGTATTTTAATAATTTTTATTTCATTAATCAATTATTTTTATTATTAATTATTTTCATGTGATTATTATGAGAACTTTAGAATGGGAAGACAATAAATTAAAGCTTATAGATCAAACCAAATTGCCTGATGAATTGACTTATGTCTATTGCAGCACTTATCAGGAAGTAATAGATGCAATCAAGACAATGGTTGTCCGTGGAGCTCCTGCAATAGGTGTTTCAGCTGCTTTCGGTATGGCTCTTGCTCAGATTGCAGGTGAAGATATGGAAAAGGTCGCTGTAGAGATGAAAAATGCAAGACCTACTGCAGTCAATCTTATGTGGGCAGTTGACAGAGTCATGAAGGCAGACAATATGCTTAATGAAGCAATGGCAATGGCTGGAGAAGACATAAACACTAACTTAGCTATTGGTGAATATGGTGCTGAGCTTATTGATGATGGAGATACAGTTTTAACCCATTGTAATGCAGGAGCACTTGCTTGTGTAGATTATGGTACTGCATTAGGTGTTTTCCGTTCTGCATTCAATCAAGGAAAGGATATTCAAGTCATCTGTGATGAAACCCGTCCAAGAGGACAAGGTGCAAGCTTAAGCGTTTGGGAAATGCAACAGGAGGGAATTCCTGTAAAGCTTATTCCAGATGTGGCAAGTGGATATCTCATGTCAATAGGAAAGATTGATAAGGTTGTAATCGGTGCAGACAGAGTGGCTTATGACGGTATTGCAAACAAGATTGGTTCATTTATGGTCGCTCTTGCAGCTAAAAGATTTGACATTCCATTTTATATAGCAGCTCCTTTCAGTACCTTTGATAAGGAGATTTCCATTTTTGATACAGTTATTGAAGAAAGAGATCCTAATGAAGTAATCTACTATGGGGGAGCAAGAATCTGTCCAGAAGGAACTGAAGTTATCAACCCTGCTTTTGATATAGTTCCTAAAGACTTGATTACTGGAATCATTACAGAAAAAGGAGTAATTGACTTAAACAATTTAGAAAAGGACTTTAAGGATCTTTTCTAATATTCTTTAAATTGGTGATGAAATGTTAATTGATTTTAATGAACTTAAAGAAATTACTATTCCAAATATGAATGGTGGGGAAGGAAATATAATTGCAAAAATGGATGTGAATGATTGTGGAAGATTTATTCAAACTGTCATTCCACCTAAATCCTCAATCGGACCCCATCTTCAGGAAACAAATGATGATATAAATTTTATAGTCTCTGGTGAAGGAATTGCAATATGTGATGATTTTGAAGAGATTTTAAAAGCTGGAACTTGTCATGTTTGTCCAAAGGGATCCACTCACTCCATAATAAATGTTGGTGATGAGGATTTGGTGTTTTATACTGTAGTTCCTCAAAAATAATATTTTTTTATTTAAATAATTTTTTTAATTATTTTTTTTAATCTTTTTTTATTTTTTTTCTGTTACTTTACAATCAATAGCTACATGCCACATTCCAGGGCTTGAAGATTTAACTTTACGTGTATTTAGTATCTCAACTTCTTTATTTTGCTTCTCACAAGCTATTTGTGCTCTTTCTATTCCTTGTGAAAATCCATCTGAAAATTCGTAGTAGTGAATTACTCCACCGTCCTTGCATAATGAAACAGCCAAATCAAGGAATTCCGGTGCTAATCCTGGAAGATTCATGATAAGTCTATCGAATTTTTTGCCTTTCAATTCATTTAATGCAACTTCATTTGTATCACCACAAATTGCAGTGATGTGAGCAGCGGGGGCTAACTTATTTAGTTTAATATTTTCATTTAAGTATTTGATTGCATATTCATTAATGTCCACTGCAGTGATATTCACATTCTTTTCATGAGCTATTACAATTGGAAATGGGCCGATTCCTGCAAACATGTCAAGAATCTCTTCTCCATCTTGTGTTGCTTCTTGGACTCTTTTCCTTTCAGTAGCAAGTCTTGGTGAGAAATAAACGTTTTTAACATCCAATTTCAATCTTGTGCCATGTTCCTTATGGATTGTAATAGGATTGTCCTCTCCAGCGATAAGTTCAAGTTCCCTAACCCTTGTAACACCTTTAACAGCACTTTTTTTCATGTAAACTGTTTTTCGTTTAGTGAACTGAAGGGTTGCTTGACCTATTTCCTTCTTATGGGCTTCAAGATCTTCAGGAATCTCTACAATGACAACATCTCCAATGATGTCAAAGGATTTTTTAAGCTCTTCAATTTCCTCTTCACTTAATTTGTCTTTAAGAAGTTCTGTTATGCTTCTTGGAAACCTCTTTACAGTTTCAAGGTCTTCATCTTGGCTTAAATCTATTATTTCGATTGTATAATTATCATTTTGCTTAATGATTTCTTCCTTGCACTCTTCCATTACTTTTGAGAGTGTCTCATCATCTGTTCCTTCTTTAATTGGAATATGTCCGAAACCATTTTCGACTTTAATCTTATAGTCAAAGTCAATAATCTTATGATTTAGTACAATTTGTCTTGTTGCCTCTATATTCTGCACAGGAATTTTTAGTGTTAACATGGTATCTTTAATCAAATTAATTTATTGGTTGATAATTTTACTATATATCTGTTATAGTTATATTTTTATCAATCGTTATTTCATTTAAATCCATAGTTTTTTCTCAACGGATTTTTATTATTTTAAATGGTCTTTATCTTTTGAATAAATATTTAATTTTTATTGTTTTTAAGATTATCTTATCTTTTCAATAACTCATTTCATTTATATATATTAATAATCAACATTAATTTTATATATATAAAAATTTAGATTATATATTATATTAACAGTGTTAAGAAGAGATTGATTTCAAATTGATTAGGTGATAATAATGGGTTGTTTTAATGAGACAACTAGTGTGAAGATAAATAAGCAGAAAAAGGATCTTGCCAAATCAAAGGGATTGAAATTGCAGGATCTTTTGGACCATGCCCTTGATGAGGCTTTAGGATTTAGCTATTATCCCATGAGTGAATTAAGGCTTTTGGAGATAGACAATGAAATTGAATCCTTGAAGATTCAAAAGGAAAAGGCAATGAAGGATTGTCAAAAGAAGATTGATATTCTTATCAGTGGCTTGATTGAATTTAAAGAGGAAGAAGCAGCTCAATACGATAGGAAAATCAGACAATTGGAATTGGAAAAGGAATACAATAAACAGATGTTATATAAAGATTAGGCTTATAAATGAATTATTAATGCATTAGGAGATTAAATATGAAGAATATGGGATTTGGAATGATGAGATTGCCACAGCTTGATGAAAATGATTTCTCAAGTGTAGATTTTGAACAAGTTAAGAAGATGGCAGACGTTTATATGGAAAATGGTTTCAATTACTTTGACACCGCTTACGCTTATCATGATGGAGCAAGTGAAGTCGCTTTAAGAAAGGCAGTTGTAGAACGTTATCCAAGAGACTCATTTGTGATTGCAGATAAGATGCCAACTTTCTTAATCACTGAAGAGTCACAAGTGGAACCGATTTTCAAGGAACAATTGGAACGTTGTGGTGTAGACTACTTTGATTATTATATGGTTCATAATGTAAGCAGCTTTTCCGAAGCAGGATGGAAATATGTGGACACCTTCGGTTTCTGTAAAAAGATGAAAGATGAAGGAAAAATCAAGAAGTTAGGTCTTTCCACTCATGCAAATGCGGAATTTTTGGACAATATATTGAAGGAACATCCTGAAATGGAATTTGTACAATTGCAGATCAATTACCTTGACTGGGAAAATGATGGTGTGGAATCCAGAAAATGTGTGGAAGTTGCTCATAAGTATGATTTGCCAATAATTGTTATGGAACCGTTGAAAGGCGGATTCTTGGCAGATCTTCCTGAAGAAGCTGAGAAAAAATTGAAAGAGTATAATCCTGATGAATCTCCAGTATCATGGGCATTACGTTATGTTGCAGGAATAGATGGGGTATTTATGGTGTTGTCTGGTGCAAGCAGCTTGGAGCAGATGGAAGAAAACATCGGTTTCATGGATGACTACAAGCCACTTAATGATGAAGAGCATAGGATCATTGAGGACGTTACTGAAATTATTAACAGTAACATTGCAATTCCTTGCACAAAATGTAATTACTGCATTAGTTCATGTCCTTCAAATATTATGATTCCTAAATTGTTTGACTTGTATAACAATGAGAAGATTCAAGGTTTAAAGGTTGGCGAATTCACTGCGGTTGGAAATGCATACAGAAATTATTCCTGTTTGGATGGTGTAGGTATTGCTTCTGACTGTACTGGCTGTGAAGCATGCATGAAGGAATGCCCTCAACAGCTTGACATTGCAAGCTTGATGCCTGAAGTGGCTAAAACCTTTGAAACAGAAGTGTATGGATTTACTAAGGATGATTAAGTAATAGTTTAATCATTCTTTTTTGATCTATTTTTTTATTCATTTTATTTTATTTTTGTTGTTTTTTTTCTTTTTTGATTTATTTTTTTATTCATTTTATTTTAATTTTTCTTTTTTTAATTTTTATGCAAATCTCTTAACTTTGAATTATCTTCTTTATTAGGATTTGAAAAATAGTTTTATATTATACGAATATGACACGAACCTTTAAATATAAGTTATGTATAAAATATTATTAGCTGTTTATAAAACAGCTACGCTTTTTTTTTAAAATAAAGTGGTGATGTATGGTGTAAAAAGGGTTGCTTTTTAACGTGAAGAGCAGGTTTATGGTGGGCCTGTGTTATTAAGCGCCCTTTTTTTTATTAATCTATTTTTACTTTTCATTTAAAATTTAACCTTTATTTCGTTATTTTGATTGTAATTAGATTGATTTTATTGATATTATTTAAGTGATTTTATGTTTTATTTGGTTGGCTTAGGACTATTCGATGAAAAGGACATATCTTTGAAAGGTGTGGAAGCATTAAAAAAAGTGGATAAGGTTTATGCTGAGTTTTTCACTTCTCGCTTATTCGGCTCTAATTTTGAAAAGATTGAATCAATTATTGGAAAGGAGATTATTGTTCTTGACAGAACTCAAGTGGAAGAGGAATCAGTCTTTTTAAAGGAAGCGAAAGATATGGATGTTGCATTGATTACCGGTGGAGACCCTTTAATTGCTACAACTCATTCTGATTTTCTAGTTGAATGTGCAAGAAAGGATATTGATTTCGAAGTAATTCATGGATCAAGCATTTTATCTTCAGCACCAGCTATTTCAGGCCTTCAAGCATATAAGTTCGGTAAGGTCACTACCATTCCATTTCCTGATTTAGAGTATAACTACTTCCCTAAATCCCCTTATATGGCTATTGAAGAGAACTTAAAGATGGATATGCATACTTTGGTTCTATTGGATATTCAAGCTCATAAGGAAAAGTACATGACAGTAAATGAAGGCTTAGAGAATTTGATGACAATCAAGGATAATCTTGATTATGAAGGGCTCGTTAATGAGGACACTTTAGCTATTGGAATTGCAAGAGTCGGATCTAAGGATAATCTTGTAAAGGCAGGGTATATTAAAGATCTAATTGATTTTGATTTTGGTGGACCTCTTCATTGCATTGTAATCCCTTCCAAACTACATATTGTTGAAGCGGAATACTTGGTGGAAGTTGCTGGGGCTCCAAAAGAAATTCTTGATGATATTTAATCATTTAATATTTTTCATTAATTCTTATCGTTTTTTTTTTAAAAAAAGTAAATCGGTAAAAAGATTGTAAATATTTTAAAAATGGAAAGTGCTGTTTTAAAAGGTTGTAAATATTTTAAAAATCTTAAAAATAGTAAAATCAGAAAAAAATTGGAAAGAACATAG
>JAEEWY010000158.1 GCA_016291275.1 Methanobrevibacter sp.
CCAAGATCTCTCCACATTCCGGTCTTGCAATGTATGGCACCTCTTTAATTGAAGCGAGTATTTTCTTAGGATTTTGGCGTTTGGATATTGATGTGAGATTTTTGAAGATGAATATTTTATGAGGGTCTATTGATGAACCGTCATATGAAATCATTTCTACAAACAATGGAGGTTTTCCAAGTTCGAGTAATCCTCCGTATCTTGGTGTGCTCATTATACCATTGTTGATTAGGATTCCGTCAATTGACAAGCTGCAAACTGTAGCTATTCCCACTTTGCTGTCATCAGTTGGATGGTCTACAATATTGAATAGTGGATTCATGTATTTTGGAAGACTCTTATATGTTCTTTTCATGATTGCCAATGCATCATCAAGGTCTTGCTTATTCAAGTAGGATATGTTTGCAACTATGTTTCCTTCATTGGTTTCAATGTCATAATCCACCTGATTCATTCTATTCAATGATTTTGTAAGTATGAAAGGTGTTTTCTTATACTCTATTTTCTTTGCTTTCTTGATTTTGTGTTTAGATGATTCAAGCTCTTTCAGTTTATTGTAATCAATGAATTCCTCTCCAGTCTTGATATCAACTTTATAATCCATTTCCTGAGCTGCACAGAATGGTGTGATTCCTCCAATGATTGATATTCCAACCATTCCTTCAGGTACTGGAATTCCTAAAACGTTTTCACTTGTCTCACCAATTTCTAAGACTCCTCCAATTCCCACTTTTTCAAGTTTTTGGATGATTTCCTTTGCCTTTTCTAAACCGGTTTCAGGAATTATCCTAAAGTTTGCAGGTATTGTACCTGTACCATGCTCTGCTACTTCCAATACTGAAGTCATATCTTTAGCTATAAATGCATCTAATGGAGTTATTGAAGTTTTCTTGTAGGAAATCAATTCTGAGAATTTGGTAGGATAGTAATCTTCAATTTCAACGAGCCCTCCATACTGAGGGATAGATGGAATTCCATTTTTCAAGAATACGCCATCAATTGTTGTACCACAGATGGTTTTCATAACATATCCCTTTTTGCCATTGATTTCAGTTTTTTTCGCATTGATCAATGGGCTTACGCAAACTCCTGCAGCAAATACTTCCTTAATGATGTCAAATGCCTTGTTGTCTAAGATATTTGAAGTGTTTACGATTACATTTCCACGCTTTTTATTGTAATCAAAATCTGTTAAGTATATTCTCTCTTCAAATTTTGAAAATGTGAAGTCCACTTGGTCGTAAATCAATCCTTTTTCAAGCTTTGCTCTTCCAAGCTCGGTGATTACTCTACCAGAATATCCTTTTCTTTCTGTGTATCCCTTTTCATCAAGAATTTGCATATGGTAACGCACTGCTCTCTCACCAAGATTATATCCTTTGGTTTTAAGTTCGTCAGCTATTACTTTTGAACCGATTGGCTTTTCCTGCACATTAAGGATTCTTAGAATTTCTATCATTCTATGTTCAGATTCTGACATGTAATCTCCTGCTTTTAAATTGGAATTTTTTTAAAAAATAAGTATTGTGATCGATTAAAACAAGTTTTAAAAATAAAATAAAAATAGCTATTTAATTTATTTTTTTAAATAGCTATATGTTCTTAAATCTTAAATTCAATATAGTTTGAATTATAAGTTTAAGTATTTCTTATGTTCGTAATTGAATACTTGGACTCTGTATTCGTCCCATTCCTCATATTTTGCACTGAGGAATGCATTGAATATGTGGTCTCCAAGTGCTTCTTTCATGATTTCGCTTTCTTCAAAGGTATGGTATGCTTCCCATAAACTGGAAGGTAACAATTCAATACCCATTTCTTCCCTTTCTTCATCGCTTAATTCATAAATGTTGAATTCAATTGCTTCTCCAGGGTCGATTTTGTTTTTGATACCATCCATACCTGCTTCAAGCATTACTGCAAATGCAAGGTAAGGGTTACATGTTGGGTCTGGGCTTCTGTATTCAATACGGGTAGCTTTTCCACGTGCAGCTGGAACTCTGATTAAAGTGGATCTGTTTTGAATACCGTATGAAATGTATACAGGAGCTTCGTAACCTGGAACCAATCTTTTGTATGAGTTTACGATAGGGTTGGTAACTGCAGTGATTGCTGCAGAGTGTTTTAATAATCCTCCAATAAACCACATTGCTTCTTGGGATAATCCGGTTTCACTGTTTTCATCATAAAAGATGTTTTCCCCATCTTTGAATAAGCTTTGGTGACAGTGCATTCCACTACCACTTTCTCCGAAGAATGGTTTTGGCATGAAAGTGACTCTGTAGTCAAATCCATCGAAATCAGCCATGTTTGCTACAATAGCTTTGATTGCTTGTTTAAATGTAATTACTGCGTCAGCAGTTTTTAAAGCATCATCGAATTTAAATGCAATTTCGTTTTGACCAGGACCTACTTCGTGGTGGCTTGCTTCAACTTCAAAGCCTAATTCCTGTAAGTTAGTGGTAATTTCTCTTCTGAAGTCGGTTCCCTTATCGACAGGTTCCACATCAAAGTATCCTGCATCATCGTGAGGAATTGGGTATCCGTCATCATCAGTGTCTACAATAAAGAATTCAGGTTCCGGACCTATGTTGTAGGTGTAACCTTCTTCCTTGATTTTAGCCAATGCCTTTTTAAGGATTCCTCTTGGATCCCCTTCAAATGGCTCTCCATTTGGTTTGTAAATGTCACAAATAAATCTGCAGGATGCAGATTCTTCAGGTCTCCAGGATAAAGCGGAATAAGTGCTTATATCTGGTTTCAATACAAGGTCACTTCCTTCAATTCCTACGAAACCTGGTATTGAAGATCCGTCAAATAGGATACCGTCAGTTAATAAGTCTTCCATATTTTCTAATTTACATGGGATAGACACATTTTTTGGAATTCCATGCAAATCAACAAATTGGAGTCTAATAAACTTGATATTGTCTGCTTTCATTCTTTCGATTACATTTTTGATTCTTTCTTCCATTAAATCATTCTCCATTAGATTTGGAATAATATATAATAATTATTTCAATTTAATAATTATTTTTTAGTATTAGTTCGGAAATAGATTTCCACCTAATAATATATCTATATATTTTAATATATTATTTTATCTATTTTATACTTTTTAAA
>JAEEWY010000159.1 GCA_016291275.1 Methanobrevibacter sp.
GTACCTTTGCTCACGGCTTCTAAGTTTGAACTTTATTTTTTGGCGATTATAAAGGTACTCATTTTCTGTGAGTTACACAAACTTCGAAGCCTTTTTTATTCCTATTTTATGTTAAATTATGCAGGTGCGCCATCACTTGCGAAACTTTAGTTAATAATTTATTAGTGACTTAATGACATTGTCTATAAATTCTATTGCAATTGCAATTGTAAGTTTAAACCATAATTTTATCTGCCTCAAATTAAATCCGGAAAATCTGGAATTAATCTTTTAGCATTTGTTTGTGCCAAAGCAGAACCTATTTTTGTAATTATAAAAGCAGAGGGTATTTTTTCATACCATTCTCTAATAATCTTTAAGTTTTCAAATGAATCCCATTTGTCTAAAAAATTAGAGTAAACTTGATCTAATAAATAATCATCTTTTGAGTATAAATTAAGAATTGGTCTATAATTTTTTTGTAATATAGTAAGGCGTAAATAACCAGGCATTAATTCGTTTTCAACTAACAAGTCTGTGCTTAAAGAAGCACTTGTTAAAAAATCAATTGCAGTTTGATATTCTTCTGATTCTTTTTTTATGCCAACACAAATATTACCATCCCAATATTTTGTAATCAAATTTTTAAAAGGCGTAAAATGACTTGGATATTGAGCAATGACAGCCCCAAGAATATGTAAATGATTATACCAATCATCCCCACATGGTAAATTTGTATAAAGCAATTTAGAAAACAGATAATCCCAATGCTGCAATCCCTCATCTATTTTTTCTATCGCTGGAGCTCCAAACATTAATAATTCAAGACATGTCAAACCGCATAAAGATTCATAATCTACCTCACTCACTATTTGAATTGCTTTATTGACAGCAGTGTCAATTATCATGTTAGACTCATTTTCAATATGGCAAATCAACATTCGGGTAAGAATATCTAAGTCTTCTTCTCGTGAACTCTTAGCTGCTGAGATATTTGCATCTCTTATCATGAATTGGAATTTAGGATCGATAAGATTATCGACCGCATTTTCCATTTTTATAATTGCAGGAATCCATTGTTTCTCAAATGATGCTATTCTATTCCTACAAATGTCTTCTGATACTTGAGTACATAAAGCTAAGGCTTGTTTTGTTGCTTGTGTTGAAACTGTTTCAGCTAAGTATAAAATGTCTTTGGATTGGTGATTATTTTTTATATTTAAAATCAGTTTATCTATATTCATTTGAGTTGAATTGTCGCCAATTTGCTGGATTTGATTAGAATTGTCTCCAGCTTCTTGCTCTTGATTTATATTATTGAAATCCTTGTTTGAACTAGAACGTGCTTTTTGTCTTTGTGAAGCTTTTTTCTTAGCTTTTTGTTTCTGAGCTATATTACTACTTGTAAAACGTTTATATGTCCATGCACCACCCAAAACAAGGGAAACAATTGCACTTATTAGAGCGACAACCCATCCGTCAAATGCAATTTCAGAATTGAAAATGTATGATAATAATTCCATTATCGTAATTATTTATAATTTATTCGAAATATCATATCAAGTCAGGAAAATCTGGACAACATCTTTTACCATTTGTTTGAGCCAATACTAAACCAACAGTAGAGATTCTAAAAGGGATAGGAATTTTATCATACCATTCTGTAATTTTCCTCAAAGTTTCATGGGATTTCCACATCTTGATAAATTTATCATTTGACTGAAGATGCAATTTGTGGTCATTCGAATAAAGTTTGTATATATATATATATTTGTGATTAAAAAGATCATCAAATGAATCAACATTTAGTCGTAAATACCCTGGTAAACATTCATTGGGAACGAGAAGATCCAAATCCATATTGTTTTCTTTCATTATCTCTAATGCTTTTTTGTGTTCTTCTGAACCTTCTTTTATTCCAACACAAGTATATTTTTCATAAAATAGTTTCATCAATTCACTTGTTGGATAATATTTTTTTACTATCTTATTTCTATTTTCATTTCTGACGCTTAAAAAAGAATGTAAACCATTTTCTTTAGATTGAATATTAATGGCGTTTAAAACATCCAAATGATCAATCCAATCATCTCCTTCAGGAAGGTCTGTATAAAGCAATTTTGAAAACAGGTCATTTAATAATCTTAAGGTGTCTTCTACCATAGGACATCGTGGATGATAATTAAGCATTGTAGCAACGCATGTTAATCCACATAAAGATGAATTATCTATTTCATTTACAATCTGAATAGTTTTATTAATACCCGCATCAATTATCATGTTATCACCTTTTTCTATATGACACACCAACAATTGAGTTAGGATGTCTAAGTCTATATCTCTTGATCTCTTGGCTGCGGATATATTTGCATCCCTAATCATAAATTGGAATTTGGGATCTTTAAGATGTTTGTCAACACCTTCTATTTTTGAAATTATAGGAAGCCATCTAGACTCAAACTCTCCAATTTTACTTTTGCAAATATCTTCAGATACTTGTGTACAAAGAGCTAATGCCTGTTTCTCTACTTGTAACGAAACAGTTGATATTAAAGGCACAATCTCTGTTATAGGTAAATTATAATTATTTGTTTGGTTCTCAATTATTGTTTGATTTGAGTTATCGCCAGTTTGTTGAACCTGTTTGGAATTATCACCAGCTTTTTGTTGCTGATTAGTCTTTATTATGTCCATACTTAGATTGTTTGTTCCTGTTTAGCATTGTCACCGGCCTTTTGAGACTGAGATATATCATTATGGTCTTTGATTGTTTTTTCAGATACTTTCTGTTTTTGTTCGGCACCGTTTCCTGCTTCTTGTTTCTGTTTAATAGTTCCATTCTTATAGAAGTGATATCCAATTCCTCCAAATATCAAACAGATAAGCAGACTTAATAGTTCGGTACCCCAGCCGTCGAAAATAGTATTGAGATCCATAATCTATTTGTTATTTAGTTAAACACCTTTTCTTTGCTCACCAACTAATTCTGCATTTAAATACAAAATTCTATAAGACAATGAATGTCTGGACTAATACGTTTTTCCAAAGATATAAGGCTTCAAGAAGCAGCTGCTATAAGGGGCAATAATTGATATTATAATTCGACTTAGTAGAAATCTAATTAATAGGAAA
>JAEEWY010000160.1 GCA_016291275.1 Methanobrevibacter sp.
AAACAATTATCTGAAAAACTAAATAATTAATATCCATACTGACCCCATTTTTTATTTTGTTATTTTTATTTTCTTATTCTTACTTTCTTATTTTTATTTTAAATAGTTATTGTGAATTTAGAATTTAGAATTTAGTATTAAAGAAATGTGGAATTCAAAATAACAATAGTTAAATTAAATAAATAATAAAGATTAACACATATAATGAATTTCTTACAAATTTTAAAGGGGATAAAATGGCTAAAAAGATAATAGCAGTTAATGCAGGACCAAGAAAAGGATGGAATACTGATACTCTAATCGATGAAGCAATAAAAGGAGCTGAATCTGCAGGAGCAGAAGTCCAAAAATTCAACTTGTTCCGTTTGGAAAAATACACAGGATGCATTTCCTGTTTTGGATGTAAAAAAAATAAATATAAAGGAAATTGCATACGTAAAGACGGTTTAACAGAAGTGTTGGATGCAATCCGCGAAGCTGATGGATTGATTATCGGATCTCCAAACTACTTAGGTGAACTTACCGCATCATTTAGAGCACTTTATGAAAGATTGGTATTCCAAAACTTGACATACAATACAGAGACTCCATGCTGCAATGAAAATCCAATTCCAACATTGCTCATAATGACAAGCAATGCACCGGACACCATGTATGAGGAATTGCTTCAGAATTATCAAAACGTTTTCAATGGCTTTGTAGGTCCAACTGAAGTCTTTGTATCTGGAGAAACTCTTCAGCTTAAGGATTACAGCAAAACAGATTGGCCATGGTTCTTCAATGCTGAAGAAAGATACGAAAGACATGAAAAGATTTTCCCAAAAGAAAGAAAAGCAGCTTTCGAAAAAGGAAAAGAATTAGTTAAATAATTGATGAAATCGAAGAAGCTTTCAAGCTTATGGATGAAAAACCAAAAGACTTGATCAAACCTATCATTTACACAGATGACTTATAGTTGGTCTTTTATATTTTCTTTTTTTATTCTTTATTTTTTTACAATTTTTTCTATTTTTATTTAAACTACTATTTTCTTATTTTAAATTAAAATTATATTTTCTTAAAAATCCAATTGTTCTGCAATGCACATCTTACAGACTGCATTAGGAGAATCAACATTTGCATCCTTTACAGGACAATAATACTTCCCATTTATTTCCTCTACATACAATGAACCAGGAAATGGAGTCCCCACAGGATGAATAGGCTCTTCAAGAATAAAAGTAGTGTATAGTGATATGATAGCATAAACCAAAGGAAATTTTGTTTTATGACTCAATGACTCCGAATTCTCATAGGATTGCAATGTTGCCACTGCATCTATAAACTCATCCTTATCGATTTTATGAGTATAGTGATTGTTATTGCTCCTTACTTCCTTTAAGCGAGCTAAAAAGTATTTTGCATATATTCCATGACTTTTCTTTTTATAGCTGTCTTGAACATACTTGCTTTCCTCAATCAGTTCTGCATTGATTTCCATCAAGTCAAATACAGATACTGTTCCGGCATAATCCTTTAATACCTGTAAAAGAGCATCATTGGATATGCTATCCTCTCCAATAACAACATTTGAAAATTCCTTATACATTTCCTCATTTATAGTCATGAAATCACTCAATCATTTTTAAAATGCATTTTATTAAAAAAAATTAAAAAATGATGAAATATATTTTCCTTAATGACTTAAATATATAATTTATATAAATCCAAAGGAATAACCTGCATTTTTGCAAACGCAATAACGACATAATGACCTTTCATCCTTAATGTGGATAATCCGGTTCTTGCATTTGTATTCACCGTTTTCCAAAAAGACATCATACTTTGTAGGATTATCTCCAAAAGGATGCAATGGCTTTTTAGCTATTAAAACAAGATATAAAGAAAGTTCTCTTGTGAAATCCCTTGTTTCAATGTCTCCTGGATCATAAACGCTAAAATAATAGTTTACATCATCTTCTATATTCTTAATTACAGCATCTTTTATTTCATAGTCCTCTTCAATATTCTTTTCATATATCTCATCATAGATTGAAGAATTATAAATGGCCAATCGTTTTGTAATGCTATCAGGATATCTATCATCTGTAGCTTTTCTCTTTAAATAGTCTATAGGATAATCTTTCAAATTTTCTCTTATTTTTTCCAATAAATCTGTTGCTTTCATGAATGACACCTGATAATCAATAAATGAAAATTCTAAAAAAAGTAAAAAAAAGAGTTAATTAAACTCTTTAGCCAAATCAGAGAGGATTCTTAGCTTTTCTTTTGCAATTGGAATATCTACTTTTCTAAGGCCGCAATCAGGATCAAGAAGCATGTTTTCCTTGCCTACTGCTGCAATTCCCCTTTCAACTAAAGCCTTAACTTCATCCTTGTCATCAACAGCATTAACTGCTGAATCGACACAACCGAATCCTAATTTTTTGCCTTTAAGCAAATCAGCATTTGCTTCCAGAATACCAATATTCACATTGTTTCCTGCAAATTCACAATCCAATATATCAATAGGGAACTTGGCAATGTCCTTAAAGCATCCATCAAGATTACCGCAGACATGCATTCCCATAGGCATTTCAATGCCATCGGTAAGGATTCCTATCGCTTCTTTTGCAACCTTCAAGTCAACCATACCAGTAGATAAGAATGGCTCATCGATTTGAACATATTTTGCTCCAGCTTTCTCTGCTGACTCCACTTCACGCCTTAATGCATAAGCACAATCAATGATAGCAGGATTTCTCTCCTTGTAAAATGATTCTAATCTTGAAGAGTGGACAATAGTGGAAGGTCCTGTCAACATAAGCTTGACTCCCTTTTTGCTTGCCTCATCTTCACTCATGCTCCTATCCTTAATCTCCCTTTTAAGAACACTTTGAGCATATTTCAAGTCCTTAATCATTATATCAACTTGAGGTGCTCTTATCTTGGATACAATAACAGAGGAATTCATTTCATATGAGAATCCTGGAATATGCTTTACAAAGGAGCCTACCATATCCCCTCTTGGCTGACCGTCTCCTATAATGTCTATTCCACAGTCCAATTGCAACTTGACTGCCTCTTCAAT
>JAEEWY010000161.1 GCA_016291275.1 Methanobrevibacter sp.
AATTAATCATCAACGAAAAAACTGGTAAAATCGTTGATATCGCTATCAGAATAGAAAGCGATCGTAATATCCATGTTAAAGGTGCTAAAAGGAACGGAGACTTATTATTAGTTCCTTTCGCTAAAGTAGAAAAAGTTGGCGAATTTATTATTGTAACTGAATAATTTCAGTTATACTCTTTTTTTTATTTACTATTTTTTTTAAGTTATGGCTTTAGTTTTTATAAGGTCTGTTAAGTATTTATACCTTATAAGCTAATAGTTATTATAGTATATAACAAATTCATATTTATTCATAAAAAGGTGATTACATGTTGCTCGAAATAGAAAATTTGGCTGTCGAGGTAGCCGGAAAAAGAGTTTTAAAAGGAGTCAATCTTTCAATTGCTGAAGGAGAGACTCATGTTCTTTTAGGGCCAAATGGTGCCGGTAAAAGTACATTATTTTTAACCATTTTAGGATTCCCACAATATGATGTGGTCGAAGGATCCATTAAATTCAAAGGTCAGGATATTACTGAATTATCCACTGCTGAAAGAGTTCAATTAGGACTTGGAGTTAGTTTCCAAACTCCTCCTGCTATCAGGGGAGTTTCTGTAAGGGACTTGCTTAAAATAGAATCTCATCAGGATATGGATGAAGAATTAAATCCTAGGATGCAGGAATTGGCTAAACAACTCAAATTCAGCGATGAATTTTTGGACAGAGATGTTAATTTAGGATTTTCCGGAGGGGAAGTAAAACGTTCTGAAATTTTGCAATTGCTTGCTCAAATGCCTGATTTCACAATGTTTGACGAACCGGACTCCGGTGTGGATATTGAGAACGTTGAATTATTGGCTTCTGAAATAGGTACTTTATTAGATAAGGATAAACCACAAGGTTCTAGAAAAAGAAGCGGACTTTTAATTACTCACTTAGGTTACATTTTAAACTTTGTAAGTGCAGATAAGGCGCACGTATTAATTGATGGAGTAATTTCTTGTTCTGGAAATCCAACTGAAATTTTAGAAGATATTAGAAAAAACGGTTTTAATGGATGTGTTGAGTGTGCGCAATGTTTATAATGATGCTGAAAGAGCAAAGGATAAAAAAGCAGCATTAGGTGCTGATATTACTATTGAAAATTTCTCAGATGAAACAGTCAATGCTTTGGACATGATTGATGACTTAAAAGATTTGGATAAACAGACCCAAAAAGACCTTTTACAGGTAGGTGTAGACACTGAAGAAAAGAACCGGTCTGGATCATTCTTGCAAGTTGACCAAAGTAACATTTTCACAAACAACACCATGTCAGATTCCATTGAAGTCATGAATATGGCTGTTGCAATGGATAAGTATAGCTGGCTTGATGATTACCTCTGGAATGTAGTAAAGCCTGATGCGGACAAATACACTGCAAAAACTGCTTTAAACGAACAGGAAAATGGAGTTTTAAGCGGTTATTTTGTAAGGTCACTTCCTGGAACCAAAGAGGTAATGCCGGTTCAAGCATGTATGTTCATAAGCGATGAGGACATAATGCAGACTGCACACAATGTTATCATTGCTGAGGAAAACTCAGAATTGCATTTGATTACCGGATGTGCCACTGGTGACGACGTAGGTTCCGCAATGCACGTCGGTGTATCTGAAATGTATCTCAAACCTGGTTCCAAAATCACATTTACTATGGTTCACAACTGGGCTGAACAGGTTGAAGTACGTCCAAGAACTGGTGTCAAATTAATGGACAATTCAACTTATATCAACAATTACATATTGACCAGTCCCGTAAGCACCATCCAATCATTCCCAACTGCATATTGTGATGGTGAAAACTCAAGAGCCATTTTCCAAAGTATTCAAGGCGGTAAAAAAGATTCCATCATTGATGTTGGATCAAGAGTCTTGTTGAATGCAAAAGGCGCAAGAGGAGAGGTCATCTCAAGAGCGGTTGCTCAAGACGAATCCCAAATCTATGCAAGAGGGCATTTGGCTGGAACTGTCCCTGAAGTCAAAGGACACTTGGAATGTCACGGACTCGTTTTATCCGATGACAGTTTCATTTATGCGGTCCCTGAGCTTGAAGCAAGTTCTGCTAACTTGGAAATGTCTCACGAAGCGGCAGTAGGTAAAATATCTGAAGATGAGATTAATTACTTGACTTCAAGAGGAATAACCGAAGAAGACGCTGAATCCATGATTGTAAGAGGATTTTTAAACATGGATATCACAGGTCTTCCGGACGAATTGGCCGCTCAAACTCAAAGAATGATTGATATGAGTCTTGATGGAATGTAATTCCATCTAATTTTTCTTTTTTTTTAATTTAACCTATTTTTTACACCTAATCGCCTTTTAGTATATAAACCTTTTGGCTTTATTTTCTAAGTAACCTTTATATTAATTATTTATAATATATATTAATCAGTACATAATGTAATGCTGAGCTAGCTCATTACGTACGTAAAATTGTGTTTTTAAGGTATACCTAAACAGTATTTCCTTAAAAAGAAAATTTTAAAATTTTTTAAAAAACTTTAAAATTGGGTTTTTGAAAGACAAAAGTTTTTCAAAATCAGAAAAAATATTATAGAGGAGGAGAAACTCTATGGCTGATGATGTAAAAATTGTAATGTTTTGTTGCAACTGGTGTTCCTATGGAGGAGCAGACACAGCTGGTACTGCACGTATGCAATACCCACCGAATATTAGAGTTATTCGTGTAATGTGTTCTGGAAGAATTGACCCACAATTTGTTTTAAAAGCATTCCAAGAAGGTGCTGATGGGGTATTTGTAGCCGGATGTCACATGGGTGACTGCCACTATGATGCTGGTAACTACAAATTAGATCGTAGAATGAGATTAATTTATAAATTAGTCGAAGATATGGGAATTGGAAAAGAAAGAGTTCACCACGACTGGATTTCTGCATCCGAAGGTGAAAAATTCTCTGAATCTGTTAAAATGATGGTTAACAGAATCAAAGAATTAGGTCCAGCTCCATTAAAAGAACAAATAAATGCTGAAAGATAAATTGGAGGAGTTTAATATGGCAGATAAAGTTAAAATAGGAACTATGTG
>JAEEWY010000162.1 GCA_016291275.1 Methanobrevibacter sp.
ATACCCATTATCAAAGGCAAAACTTGCAGATAGAATGATTTTCGATTCCAAAACTGGAGTAAGTGGTGCTGGAGTAAATCCTGCTGCATCAACCCATTATCCAAATATTGGAGACAATGTAAATCCTTATAAAGTAACCCAACATAGACATATGCCTGAGATTCAACAGGAACTTGGTGCATTTTCAGATGTCAAAGTTTCCTTCACACCTCATTTGGTGCCAGTAATCAGAGGAATACTTACAACTAACCATTGTTTCTTAGTTGATGGTGCAGATGTAACCAGTGAAGAAGTGTTAGACATCTATAAGGAAACCTATAAAGGAGAACCATTCATCCAAATCTTGGAAGATGGAGAAATTCCACGCTTAAGCAGTGTAAGAGGATCAAACTATGCTCAAATCGGTTGCTTTGAAATGGATGAAACCGGTAGATTGGTCATCATTTCAGCTATTGACAATTTAGTTAAAGGAGCATCTGGACAAGCTGTTCACAACATGAACATCATGTGCGGATTTGATGAGAAAACCGGTTTGGACTTCTTTGGAATGCACCCATAATAATTTAAAAAAAACTTGAAAAATAGTCTAAATTTAATATTTGCCTCATTATGCAAATATTTAAATAGATTATTTTTAATAAAATGTTCAAGGGGAAAAACTATGGAAAGAATAATTTTATACTATTCAGATGGAGGAAAAACAAAGGTAGTTGCAGAAACACTTGCAGTCAATTTAAGGTGTGATATCTGTCAAATCAAGGATATGAAAAAGCGTGACGGTATCATGAACAGATTCAGTTCTACCATTGACGCATTTAGAGAAAGCAAAACAGAAATCTACCCTCCAACTCTTGATTTAGAAGAATATGATACAATTTACATAGGTACACCTACTTGGGCAAACAATCCAACTCCTGCAATCATTACATTGATTGACAGATGTGACTTACGTGGAAAAGACATCGTATTGTTTACCACCACAAACACTTCTGATGGAGAATCCGCTTTAGAAAAAATGGAAATGAAAGTGAGAGCAAGAGGTGCAAGAGTAGTTCAGCAATTTAGCTTAAAAACTAAAGATAAGAGTTTTGCTCGACTCCAAAAGGATACTGACAGCTTATTTGTGACTTTAGATTTAGCATTATACTAAATCTATCTTTTTACTTTTTTTACTTATTCCTAATTTTTTTACTGATTTAAACTTTTTACTCTTTTTAACAATTTCATATCAATTTTCCAATTCAAATCAAATATTGAAATAAAGTGCTCTTTTTAACAATTTCATATGAATTCAAATCGAATATTGGAATATTAATTAAGCAAACTATTTAATAATATAAACAAGAAAATTATTAATGTATAATTTCAATATAATAATTAATTATAATTTTTATATAATTATCACATATTAAGAAATTAAGTTTAATAGGTGCAAAAGAAAAATGTTAGAGAAAATGATGGAAAACCACAAGATCCTAATTGCGATTCCTATTATTCTTGCACTTTTATCATTAGTTCTTATAGGTTTTCACGGCTTAGAACAAGGTGTTGACTTAAAAGGAGGTTCACAAGCGGAATTACAACTATTAGGTTCTGTAACTCCAAGTGAATTGGAAGACACACTTGATGCCAAATTGAACACCAACAATATAAAAGTCACAAATAATGGAAACAATAAGGTTACTGTGGAATTGGAAAACAATATCAATTCAAGTACATTTACAAGCGCCATAAATGGAAAGGCAAAGGTAATCAGTTATAATGAAATTGGTCCAGTATTAAGTGAAGAAGCTATGGGTCAAATTTATGTTGCTATGATTTTTGCATTCCTGTTTATGGCAATTACCGTGTTTGTTGTATTTAGAGAACCTGTACCATCTGTTGCAATTATCCTCGCAGCTTTGTGTGATATACTCATTGCACTTGGAGGAATGTCAATATTCAAGATTCCATTGTCAATTGCATCTGTAGGTGCATTATTAATGCTTATTGGGTACAGTGTAGATACAGATATTCTTCTTACAACCAGACTTTTGAAAAGAAGAGAAGGAACTGTGGAAGAAAGGGCTAAAAATGCTATGTATACCGGTTTAACCATGTCCTTTGCAGCAATAGCTGCAATGGGAATCCTATTCGTGGTAACCAAGATCCTTATGCCTGAAGCAACTACATTAAGTAATATTTCTGCAGTTTTAGTAATCGGATTGATTGGAGATATTCTTTCCACTTGGTTAATGAACTTAGGAATTCTTAAGACTTACATCGATTGGAGACAATCTAAAAAACAAGAGAAATATAATGTAGGTTCATCCTCAAGCAAAAGCAAATCTTCCAAATCTAAAGAAGAAACTTCAGATAAAAAATTAAGTCTTAAGGATAAACTTAAGAGGAAAACTGAAGTTGAAGATGATGAAGTGATGACTAAAATCCAAGAGGAATTGGAAAAAATAGACAATATGGAAGAAGTTGCAGAAGATATTCCAAAATCCAAAAAATCTTCAAGCAAGAAGTCTAACAAAAAACAAAAAACTAAAGGCAATAAGCGTAAAGCTAAAAAACAAAAAGGAAAAGGAGGCAAATAATTATGGCAAGCGATTTATCTAAATTCTTTAAAGATAGGCAAGTAATTATCCTCTTATTATTCCTATTGATCAGTATTGGAAGCATTGCTCTTTTAGGTGTAGAACAAGGTCTTGACTTGAAAGGTGGGTCTTCCATTCAATTGCAATTGGAACATCCTGTAAATGAGAGTACAATGAAAGTTGTAACCTCTGTTTTAGACAAAAGGCTTAACCTTTATGGTGTAAGTGATGTAAAGGTAAGGTCCAGCGGAGATCAAATGGTTATAGTTGAAATGGCTGGAAAGACACCCGAAGAGGTAGAGCGGCTGATTGGAAATCCAGGTATCTTTGAAGCTAAAATAGATAATGTGACCGTCCTTACAGGTAGTGATGTGGCTTCAGTTGAGGCGCCTGTTGTTGGAGATAGTGGAGAATGGCATGTACCATTTACATTGACAACCGAAGGGGCTAAGAACTTTGCAGAGCTTGCTAAAGGAAAAGGTG
>JAEEWY010000163.1 GCA_016291275.1 Methanobrevibacter sp.
GAGCTTACTTCAAGAAACTTCGTCTACGCTCCATCTGACCATAACCAGCAAACCATTTCTGTAAGAGGGCCATATACCATTGACAGTGCTTTAGAGAATGAAACCGATATATTAAGGGTTCCAGATGATGCCTTAAGCACATTGGAAATGTCTGAAAACGATACGATGATTATAGATGGCAAGTCATACAACATAAATGGCACAAAAGATGGGGATAGTGGAAACAGATTCAGATTGCCTTCAAAGGTAAAACGTGAATTGGGCCTCTCTGATGGTGAGGTCATACCAAACAGTCACTTGACAGAAGCATTCCAGAACTTAACCGTAAAGCATAATATTCAATTCAATAACTTAAGTGATGTGATGGAAGGATTTGTGGAATTCGACATCAGCTCAAAATCTACAAACGCAACCTTCTTCAATTTGACTTTAGATAATGAATCCATCTTGTCTTCAGTTGGAAACTTTGATAAGGATTCAAGCTATTCAATTTCATATGATGGAAGCATCATGTGCACATTTGATTATGATGATGTGAAAAATGGAAATCTCACATTCACCTTTGATGGAAAGGATGGAATGATAGAGTTTGCAAATAGAAACAGCACATCAATCAGAAATTATGTTCCAAGCGATAAGGATTCATTTGTACAGCTAAAATCACTTTAATGATTCAAAATTTCATTTATTTATTTTTTTACAATTTTTTATTTTAATAGGGATTATAATGGAAATCACAGGAATAGTCACAACAGGATTGGGAAAGGCAGCATATTTTTTAGGCCAGGATTTTTATAAGGACCAATTCAGGGAAAAATGCGGATTCACCCCATTTCCTGGAACCTTAAACATCATTGTAGAAGAGGATAAGCTTGAGGATATACGATTAATGAAAAACAGCTGCAAGAATCTTATAAAGCCGGATCAAGGATTCGGTGCAGTAAGGTATATTCGAGCTCATATAAACAAGGACATTGAAGGAGCCATTGTATTTCCAGACAAGACAACCCATGATGAGAATTATTTGGAATTCATATCCAAGGACAAGTTAAGGGACAAATACAATTTCAAAGATGGAGATGAAGTGACATTAACCATCGATATTTAACAATTTGATTTAATAATTTACTTTTTTTTAATCATTGAATAGCTAAATTTTATATTGGAGGGGGAATATGAAAAAATGTGTTCATTGTGGAAAGGAAAACGTTGATGAAGCTATTTTTTGTGCTGATTGTGGTGCAAAATTAGGCACTTATAATAGTTCCACCTCTTCAAGTGCCTCAACAACGGATAATTCTTTAAATTATTCTTCTAATCAAACAAGCAATCAAGCAAATAATAAAGAACCGAATAAATTAAAGGTCTGCTGTTGCTATGTACCTATAGTTCTATTTGTTCTCTTTTTAGCAGCTGCATTAATTTACGCTGGATTTGCTGAAAGTTTTGGAACATACTATCCTGATGATTTTAATTATTTGGACTCAAATGCCGATGGCAAGGTAACCTTTGAAGAAATTACAGAAGTGAACTGGGTTTATTTAGATAATTCAACACTTAAAAGATTCTTTGAGGGTGCTGATCTTAATCATAACGGTTATTTGAAGGGTCATGAATTTGATTTTTTTGGGGATGATGTAGTAAGTTATGGAGAGTCTTCTGAAGACACCAGTTCCAGCAATGATAATTATAAATATTCATCATCTTCCTCATCTTCAAGTTCTACCCATGGCCGTGATTACAGTTCAGGTAGTTCTAAATACACCAACAGCCTTAACAATCATGAATACGATAGGTCAGAAGGATACGTTTTAACATGCCCATACTGTGGAAGTGAATCGGTATATGAAACCGGAGGGCATTACAGATGTGCTGAATGTGGCAGTAACATTTACAATCCAGACGATTTGGAATTAGGATATTGGGAAGGATATATGGAGTTATTGGCCCCAGTATCATTAACTATTAATTAAACAATAAACATAATATTATTCAGTATTTAATATGTAAAAAAGGGGATTTTATGTCAGGTATAGAAGATTTGATAAATCAATTTAATGAAATGAACATCATCAAAAGAATCATAGTCGGATGCTGTGCAGTTTATTTGATTCTAATGATAATCACTCTTTTAGGCCATGCAATACTTGGAATTCCATGGGATTCATATACAGAGGAAACACCAACCGATTACACTGATTTTGTCGACTTGGACCTTGATGGCAATGGCGGGTTGAGTTTTGATGAAGTTAAATACTATGACCATAATTCAGAATTCACCATTTCAGATTCAGACTTATACAGTATCTTTGAGCGTTGTGATAAAAATGGAAATGGATTGCTCATTGGCGGTGAGTATGACCATTATGTAATAAGTGTAAAAATGCATCTCGATGATTTAAAGAATCAAAGGGAAAAAGCTCAAAGGGAAGCTCAAGAGAAGGCTAAAAACTCTAAATCCTCATCTTCATCCAATGATAACCCATTCGCATTAAGAAGCGGAAGTTCTAGTGATGGAGATGGTGCTGAAACATGTCCAAACTGTGGAAGTGAGGCAGTTTATAGTTCAGGAAATGGTTACAGATGTGGTGAATGTGGCTATTACATATCCAATCCAGATGACTTGAACCTGAATTATGAAGAGGGGTATTATGAGTTAACGCTCCCTTCCTTTATTTATTCTATAAGTAAAGTTTAATAGTAAATTTTAACATTTACTATTCTTCTATTTTTTTTAATTATTAAATCAAAGCTATTGTTGATATTCTATTTTTAAAATAAGGAAAATTAATTATTCATACTTTTTCAATAGCTCTCTATAATTTCCAATTTGCAATTCGAGACTGGTTATGGTAGCATTGTTGTCCTTAGCCAATTGCTTAGCAGAATCGATCATTTCCTCAATTGTCTTGTCCTGCTTTTCTATGATTGAATCCTTTTGAGAGAGGAGATTGTCATAGGTTCTTGTTATCTTCTTAAGCTGCAATTCCAAATTGTCAGTATTGCTTTTCACCTGTTCCTTATAGTCATTTATTAGGCTTCTGA
>JAEEWY010000164.1 GCA_016291275.1 Methanobrevibacter sp.
CTTCAGAATCAGCATAGCTATTGACCATAGTGCTGTCCTGATTTGCAGATTCAGGAACCTGTTCAGTTAAAGGCAAATTGCCCAAATAAACAACTCCCATATCAGTTGCAAACTTTTCACCTTGGGACTCACCGAATATATTGGTTTTCTCACCACAATGAGGGCATACATAATAGGACATATTCTCAATAAGTCCAATATCCTCAATGTTTAGCATCTTAACCATACCTACACATTTCAATACATCTTCCTGTGATAGGCTATTTGGTGTGGTTACCATAATGACTGCATCAACATTAGGCAATGATTGAAGCACAGTCAACGGTTCGTCACCAGTTCCAGGAGGATTGTCAATGATCAAGACATCAAGGTCTCCCCATGCAGTGTCTGCCATGAACTGCTTGATTGATCCTGATTTTTGAGGACCTCTCCAAATGATTGGAGTGTCTTGAGAGTCTATCAAGAATCCCATTGACATGACCTTGATTCCATTATTACTCATTACAGGAATCATTTCCCCATGTTCAATCATAACATCCTTACCTTCAACCCCTAACATCTTAGGAATGTTTGGTCCGTGAATGTCTGCATCAAGTATACCAGTTAATAATCCTTTTTTCTGAAAAGCTTCTGCCAAGTTAGCAGCTACTGTAGATTTACCTACTCCACCTTTTCCACTCATAACAGCTATTTTATATTTGATATTTTTCATATGTTCAAAGAGCCTTAATTCCTGTTCAATCATTTGCTTCTGTTGTTCAGGAGTTAAATTTGCCGCTCCATGATGTCCATGTCCATTATTTGCCATTTTATGCCTCATTAGTTTTTTTAAACAGTATAATATATCATACTTAAATTATTTAAATATTATTTTTTTAATAAAATTGGTTTTTAATATGGTTAGATGTAGATATATGCAAACATCATAATGTTAAAATTAGATAACTATTAGAATTAATTAAAAATCGATTAATTAAATCAGTAAGTTAATCACAACTATTAAAATTATTATGTCTAAAATTAATATAATTGAAGTAAAAAATTATTGGAAAATTATTAGAATATTGAAAAATTAATTGAAAATAAAATTTTATAAAGAAATTGAAAAATAGAAATAAAAATAGAAAAAATAGAAATAAAAATAGAAAAAATAGAAATAAAAAATTAAAATAAAAAAATAAAAGGTTAAAATTTAATTACCACTAGAATGTTAAGTGAACAAGTTGCTCTTTAAGGTCAAATGACTTTGTATTCCAGTTTTGAATATTACCTAACTTGTTTCTGCTACTTGTTGCATCAGCAGAATACCATACACCATCAATATAGATTTGTGCCCATACGTGACCAGTGTTCAAACCACTTGAGAACTTACAGTTCTTACCATGGGAAAACCTTGCAGGTATGTCCGCTGCCCTACAGAGAGCGACAATCAAGTTTGCATGATCACAACAGTTACCTTTTTTCTTGCTTAAGGTACCAGTTGCCTTATATTTGGTGTTTGCATAATATTCATAATTGATATTGTCTCTAACCCAATTAAATATAGCTTCAGCTTTAGCCCAGACAGTAGTTTTTCCTGCTGTTAAAGAGTTTGCTAAGGATTTGATAGCTGAGTTGAGCGCATCATTTCCAGAAGCCTTCAAGTATTGGGCAAGTTGAGCAGAAGTAAGTGATTGAACTTCATTTAAACCTTTCTTATACTGGGAAGCATTTCCTCTTTTAGTGACATTTCCACTTCCACCATTTACATCTTTAGCATCAAAAGTCACATAATTAGGTAATCTGTTCATGTTTGAATAGAAATCTAAAGATTTAGCAAGACCATATATGTAAAGGTTAGGAGACATTTTTCCAATAACAGTAGTAATGTAATATGGAAGTCTTCCCTCTTCTTCTATGAAATCAGTCAAGATTTTTGACATTTCAACATACTTGGTCTTATTCAAGTCAGCATTGACAGAAGTGTTTCCCATATTCTTATAAGTGGAATCCACATCAACTAAAGCAACATCAATTTTTTTACCATTGTTGATATTCTCAACTGCTTTACCTAAAAGATAAGCAAAACTTGACATATTCATTTTTATGCCGTTTATGGAAATAGTAGCAGCCATCTTGCCGTTCTTTTCAACATAATTTCTTAACTTAACTGCTCCAGCTACAATATGATCAAATGTAAATATCTTATCAGACTTTACATCCAAACTTACAGAACCTGATGAAACATCATACTTATTGTCACCTGCAAACTTGTAGGTTAATTTAGCAACCTTTGGACTTGTTACATTAATGAGAAGTCCAACAGTTCCATTTTCATCTGTGCTGTTTTGATAAGTTTTACCATCAAATGTGAAATCTACAGGTTTATTTGCTAAAGCTTTGCCATCTGAATCTTTTAAGGAAACTGTGTATACAGTATCATTCATTATGACAGTACCGGAATTCTTTAAGGAAGTTTTAAGTTTAACTGCCAAGTTAATGGTTCCGGAAGCAGACCTGTTATAATAGGATGTTCCTGCAAACTTATATGAAAACTTATAGGTCTTTCCAGCAGCTGCATTAATGGTTAAGTTAGCAACACCTTTCTTATTTGTAGTTCTGGTATAAGTCTTGCCATTGAAAGTGAATGTAATCTTTTGACCTGCTATAGCCTTTTTATCATCACCTTTTAAAGTAACCTTATAAGCGTTTCCTTTAATGATGGTAGTTGAAGCAGGACCAGTCAATGTTGTTGCATTCTTTATTCTAAGGTTTACAGAACCTGAACTAGGACCATAATACTTGGTTCCTGCAAACTTATACTTTAGAACATATCTTTGACCAATAGCTGAATTGATCTTCAAGCTAACTACACCTTTAGAGTTAGTTGTTTTCTTATAAGTCTTTCCTCTGTATGTAAGAGTAACAATTCTGCCAGATAAAGGATTATTGCTGGAATCCTTTAAGGTAAGATAATACTTGGTTCCTTTACCAATGGAATTACCTGAATTGATAATCTTGGTTGGTGTCTTAACAAAGAGATATACCTCTTTTTCATATT
>JAEEWY010000165.1 GCA_016291275.1 Methanobrevibacter sp.
GCCGCTTGTCTTATGATAATTTAGTTCATCTAATGCATCTCTAACCTGTTGATGCTCCGTTTTATACTCTCCTCCTTCAACTTCTAATTCCCATTTTTTCTTTAGCTTAAATTCATGTTCTTCCAGCCATAACAATGCATAGGAATAAGCACTATAATAAGCTCTATTCACTATTGTTCCATTAACTGCACGTTTTCCAGTATAAGGCTTTTGGAACTTTTCCTTATTGATGTTTAATAGTCTTGTAAATTTGTATAATCTATATTGGGGATATTTGTCTATTTTCAAGATATCACTTCATGTTTATCAAATCATCATTCACTGAAGAAACAAATTATATATTCAAAATTACCCTAATACTTACTTGTTCATTTAAAAAAGATAGTATATAAGTCTATCGATTTTTAAATTGAATATTATTGCTTTAAATCAATTTTACAGACTAATTAGAATATTTTTTTAGATATGGTAAACTATAATTGACTTGTTATATTATAACGAAACAAATGAATCGTATTTTCATCATTAAATTGATTTGAATCGAAAAAATTTTAGAAATATAATATCCCATTAGATAATTATAAATAATTTTAAAAATAGACTATTTTTATTAATTTAAAATAAAAAATTATTATTTAACTTATTTTACTTTTTGCAGTGGTATCATGAGAAGGAGAATAAAGACTCTATTTATGACAGTGGGAACTGGAGTTAATCCAAATTCAGATGAGGAGAGCTATCAAAGATTGGCTAAGGGATTATACAATTCAATTAACAAGATCTCTCCAGACTATATAGTTTTCTTTGCCTCAGAAATATCAATGAATACAATCGATTATGTTAAGGAACTCTTTGAGGCAGATGATGATATATTCATTGAAGGTGAAGATTATGAAATTGCTATTTTAAATGATATAGACAGTTTCAATGACTGCTTTGAAACATTTGAAAGAATGGTATGGAAATTCAACATCTTATCCAAAGACAAGCATGAAATAATCATGGATTACACTTCCGGAACCAAAACAATGTCTGCTGCAATGGCTTGCTGTGGAATGTTCTATTCAGTGGACCTTATCAGCGTTACTGGAGACCGGAAGAATGGAACAGTATCCCTCGGTACAGAAACAATAAAGTATCAAAACCTCTATAAGGTATATGACAAGTTTTCACTCATGAGAGTCAGGAATTACTTCAATGCAAACAGATTTTACACTGCAAGTGAAATATTGGAAAAAATAGTTGATGAAAGCATTCATACAGAAGATCTTATTAATCTTTCCAATGCATATTATGCATGGGACAATATGGACTTTGATGTCGCTTACGATTTTCTCACTAAAGTGGACCTGAATCTCTTTGAGCTTAATGAAATCAAGGATGATATCAAGATTAACCTAAAGGCATTAGGCGCTATAGTAAGGTCTCAACACGAGAATCTCAAGAACTGCTATATTCTTGCAAGCTTGATTAATAATTCGATAAGAAGGGCAGAGGAATATAAGTATGATGATGCCATCGCTCGATTATATAGGGCATTTGAATTGATTGCACAAATTAGGCTTGCCACTTATGGATTAACAAGTTCAGATATTGATGTTAATATACTTTTAGATAAAAATGTAAGTCCTGAATTCATTGATTCACTTGAAAAAACAAGGGATGAAGGCAAAATAAAAATAGGATTGATCAAGGATTATGAGCTATTGGCAGAATTGGATGATGATTTGGGTAAGTACTTTGCAGAAAATAGGCATAGCATCAACAATATAACCATTAAAAGAAACAATTCAATCTTGGCTCATGGACTTGAATCATTGGATAAGGAGGATTTCGATCAATTTGAAGAGCTTGTTGAAAACCTTGCCCGCAAGCTGGATAAGGATATGGGCAAGTTCCTCAAAGAGACCAGATTCGCCAAGTTTGATTTGAAAGTAAAGATGAATGAGATTTAGGATTTTCATTCCTCATCTTCATCTTCCCCTATCTCTTTTAGGAATTCTCTCCATTCTCTTTCTTCTTCCATCATGTATTCATTGTACTTTTCAAAGTCCTTTTCAGCAAGTTCTTTTTTTCCAACTCTTTTGTAATGCTTAGCACGTTCCAGATATATTGTATAATAATCCGGATGTTTTGATTGAAGTTTATTATAGATGTTTTCAGCCCTTTCTGCATATCCTGCCTTGGATAGCCTTTTAGCAATTTCCATAATGTATTCGCTATATGGCCCTTCATTGTAATCCCAATTCTCAAGCATCACATGTGTTCCAACCTTAAGGGATTCAAATGCATTGAGAGTATCTCCCAAATCGAAATAGATTGCTGCAAGGACATGGAATGCCTTATCGCATTGATAATTATTCAATAGTTTGTTTGCATATTCTATTGCTTCATAATAGTTTCCTAAATAATAGGAAGTTTCAGTAATCAAAAAGAGAGAGGTTTTATCCATTTCATCGATTTTCAATGCCTCATTCAGATATTTATGAGCAAGTTCGAAATTTAGATTTTCAATGTAACTTTTAGCTATTGAAGTCTTCTTTTCAGCTGTAGAATACAGCCTGTCAGAGTTGATGAGGTATTTCAATGAATCAAAATGCCTGTTTAGTTCATGGTATGACATTCCAATTATATAATTGAAATGAGCAGATTCAAGATCCTTTTCAAATGCTCCATTTTTCTTTAGCTCTTCAAAGGACTCTATTACTTCATCATATTTCCCAAGAGAATATAGTCGTATAAGCAATAATGACTTTATTTCTGGAATCACATTGGTCATTTCATTGAAGTAAAACATGGAGCGTTCATCATCATCAAGCTCTTCATAAATGTCAGACATATGATGAAGAGCCAATGTGTTTTCAGGATTCAATTCAAGCAGCTTGTCCCCGTATTCGATTGCCTTGTCGTATTCTTCAAGTTCCTTGAAAAGAATAAAATGATTTAATAAGTAGTTTTCCTTGTCTTTGGTTTCTTTAATGATTTCCAAAGCTTTTTCTGGATGGTTTAGTTTTACATATGCAAGGGCGATCATCATG
>JAEEWY010000011.1 GCA_016291275.1 Methanobrevibacter sp.
GTTAATTTTTTTAAAAAAATTATAAAAAGAAGATTTATTTAGAATAAATCTCCAAAAATCCACTCAGTGGACAAGTATCTCTCACCAGTATCAGGCAATATAACTACAATTGTTTTTCCTTTATTTTCAGGACGTTTTGCAAGTTCTAAACCTGCCCAAGTAGCTGCACCAGATGAAATTCCAGTAAGGATACCTTCCTCTCTTGCAAGCCTTAATAAAGTGTTACCTGCATCTTCATCTTTTACAGGAATAATCTCATCAATAATATCCAAATCAATTACACCTGGAACAAAACCTGCACCAATACCTTGGATCTTATGAGGTCCTTTCTCACCTTTACCTAAAGTTTGAGAACTGTAAGGTTCTACAGCAACTGCTTTAAACTCTGGTTTTTGCTCTTTAATGTATTGCGCAATACCTGTAACAGTTCCACCAGTTCCAGCAGCAGATACAACAATATCAACTTTACCATCAGTATCCCTATAGATTTCAGGACCTGTAGTTAATCTGTGAATTTCAGAGTTTGCCTTGTTTTCAAACTGCTGTGGCATAAAAGAATTCGGAGTGTTTTCAACTAACTCATTTGCTTTAGCAATAGCTCCACCCATACCTTCACTTCCTGGAGTCAATACAATCTCTGCACCAAGCACTGCAAGGAGCTTTCTTCTTTCAATAGACATTGTTTCAGGCATTGTTAAAATTAATTTATATCCCTTTGCAGCAGAAACAAATGCAAGTCCTATACCAGTATTACCGCTTGTAGGTTCAATAATTACTGAACCCTCCTTAAGCAATCCATCTCTTTCTGCAGTTTCAATTAAATTTACTGCAACACGATCTTTTATACTGCTTACTGGATTAAATGATTCGACTTTTACAAGTACATCTGCATCTAACCCTTCTGTTAATTTGTTTAATCTTACAAGAGGAGTATTCCCAATAGCTTCAGTCATATCATTAGCTATACCTCTTTTCAATTCAGGAATGTTTACCATAATTATCACATCATAAAATTCAATTTGTTAAAATAATTTTTAAAAAGTCTATTATTAAAGAATATAAAAAATAAAATCTTTGCTTAAATCCCTTCTAATAACCAATCTTTAGTATTTAATATATTAATTTAATAACTTATTTTATTTATAATTTTAATTTGACTTTCAAAAATTCAAAATCAAAACCATAAATTTACAACAAAAGTTAAAAATATAACAATTGTTATATAATAGTTAATAAATGATGATATATAAATATTTCTATAGAAAACTAAAATTTCATCAAAAATTAAAGAAAATGAAGAATTAATATTATACAGTGAATTATAAGATTATACTATTTTAAATATTATATAAAAAAGATGATAAAATGACTCTCTTTAAATACATTATTAATTCAAGCCCAATTGGAGAAATAACAATTATCTGGAGGAAAAAACCTAAATTCCAAATTGAAGAGATTATCCTCTCAAGACCGGATAAAAGCTCATCAAAAATAGCTGAAGAAAAATATGAACAAGAGGAACCATTGGCTATAAACAAAAAATCAAAGCAATTGAATAATGTAATTAAAGAATTGAATAACTATTTCGATGAGAAAAATCCTAAATTTTCCCTTGAATATCTTAATTTAGATAAATGCACACCATTCCAAAGAAAAGTGTTGGAAGAAGAATTCAAGACAAAAAAAGGAACCGTAAACACATATAAGGATCTTGCAAAGGCAGCAGGCAGTCCAAAGGCATACAGGTCAGTAGGCACTGCACTCTCAAAAAACCCATACCCTATAATCATACCATGCCACAGAACAGTTAAATCAGACAGAACCATTGGAGGATTCGGTGGTGTTGCAGAAGGACTTGAATCCAAGAAAACACTTCTTGAATTAGATGGCCTGATGATTCAAGGAAAGAAGGTAGTTGGAGATAGCCCAATAATAGCACTTGATAAAACAAGCCAGACAAAACTTGTCTAATCATCTAACTTACTTGAATCATAATCACAAAGGTCTGTAAGTGGACATTTATCACATTGAGGGCCAATAGGTCTGCAAATGGTCTGACCAAACTGAACCATCAAATCATTCAAATCCACCCAAAGCGCTTTAGGAACCTTTTCCATCAAAACAATTTCTGTTTCTTCGGGTTCCTTTGTATCAGCAATTCCCCACCTATTGGAGATTCTATGAACATGAGTGTCTACAGGAATAGCTGCATCCTGGAATGCAAATACAATTACACAATTAGCTGTTTTTCTGCCTACACCTGGAAGCTTTAGCATTTCATCCATTTCTCTTGGAACTTCACCGCCATATTGATCAATCAATATTCTTGAAACTTCCAATATGCGAGCAGCTTTTACCCTATAGAATCCAGCAGGCTTGATCAATTCCTGCACATGATCTACAGGAGCATCAGCAACTGCATAAATGTCTGGATAAACATCAAACAATGCATTTGCAGCTTGATCTGTATTTTCATCCCTTGTCCTTTGAGATAAGATAGTTCTAATCAAGACTTTATAAGGGTCATGGTCATGGAAAGTACGGATAGTGTAAATTTCATTTAATCTTTTAAAGATTTCTCTTATTCTCTCTTCATCATTCATGTTATAATCTCCAATATAGATTCTCATAAAGATTTTCTATTATTTTAATTCCATTTCAATGCCAATTTCACCCATTAGCTCAATGAAATTAGGGAATGACACGTCGAAGCATTCACCATTCTCAACTTCAACATCATATTTCAATCCAAGCAATGAAAATGCCATAGCCAATCTATGGTCATTATGGGATTCAACTGTCCCATCACCAATGGCTTGACCATAAATAGTCATTCCGTCCTCAAACTCTTCAAGTTTGCATCCTAATTTTTCAAGCTCTCTGCATGTAGTGTCGATTCTGTCAGTTTCCTTTAATCTTCCATGCTTTACACCAGTGATTGTTGTTTTTCCTTCTGCAACTGCTCCAAGAACTGCTACAGTAAGCAATAAATCTGGTGCATTTGATAGGTTTACATCAATTCCCTTAAGATTTCCATCAGATCTAAGTGAAGCATAATCATCAAACTGAGTTACATTAGCACCCATTTCCTCTAAAATGTCTAAGATGAATTTATCTCCTTGCTTGGAATCGCCAAATAGATTTTCAACTCTCACATAACCTCCAGCAATAGCTGTTGCTGCAAGCAAATATGAAGCAGATGAGAAATCCCCTTCAACAATATAATCGCTAGCAATGTATTTTTGTGGCTTTACATTAAACTTAACCCCTAAGCAATCAGTATGCTCTTTCTTGCAGGTTTCATGGAATTGATAATTATCCTCTTCAATAGCTATTCCAAATTTTTCTAAAATAGAGACTGTCATATCCACATAAGGCTTTGATACGAATTCTGGATAAACTTCAAGTTCCACTCCTTCTTTAGATAATGGGGCAGAAATAAGAATAGAAGATATGAATTGGGAACTTATGCTTCCCAAAATATCTGCTTCCCCTCCATCATAGCCAGGATAAATCTTAAGAGGAGCCTTATTATTATCATTCAATGATTCTATCCTAACACCTAAATCTCCTAAAGCATCAATCAATGCACCCATCGGCCTTGATTTGAGAGAATCATCCCCTGTAAAAATCACTTCATTATCTGATAATGCAGCTACACTTGTCATAATCCTAAGTGTAGTGCCTGAATTAGCGAGATCAATCATGTCTTCAGATGGGTTCTCGCTGATATTATGTAATTTACCGCCAGTTCCTTCCACTTCCAAATAGTCCACAGTTTGACTTTTATCTCCTTTTAAGATGATTTCTTTCTTTCTATCAATTTTAGCTCCAAGAGCTTCACATGCTCTTATGGTTGCTAATACATCTTCAGAGTAAAGTACATCAAACAACTTGGATTTTCCTTCAGCAAGTGATGCAAGAATAACTGCCCTATGACTATAGCTTTTAGAAGAAGGGGCTTTAACGGTTCCATTAATTTTAGAAAAGTTCTTTATTTTAAGATTCATTCAATACATCCTTTTATTAATTTCAATGAATAAATAGTCTTTATTATATAATTCTATAAATATGTTAGGTTAAAATAAATAATAAACTTATCTAAAATAGAAAAAAATAAAGAATCTGCAAATAAAAAAAAGAAAATGAAAAATAGAAGAATAACTAAATAAAAAAGAAAAAGTTTTGATCAAACTTTTTCTAAAAGTTTGTCTAAAACTCAATGAAATACCTTACGACAGTGAATACACCAAGGGCCAAACTTATTGTAAACCCTACGAAACCAAGTACTGGCATTTCATAGAATCTAGGCCCTACATCAATCAGCATTACAAGTGAAGAACCGATTAAAAGTGCAGCAATAATGATTGCAAGAGAAAGTTGGTTTGCTATTTCACTAATATGCTTTACTTCAATATTTACAGTCACTTCCCCTTCTTCAACCTTATATATTGTTTTTGAAATAAGGCTTGGCAATGCTCTAAGGACATGTTCAAAGGCAAAAAAGCTGTTTTTTGCATTGCTTGCCATTTTTAAAGGATTGTATCTTTGAACCATAAGCTTTCGAGCAAATGGCTTAAGAAGTGCTACGACATCAATATCAGGGTCTAATCTTAGACCTGTATTTTCAACCATTGACAATCCCCTGGCCATTAAAACAAACTCATTCGGCAATCTTACATCGAATTTTTGCATTAAGAAAAGCAAGTCTTCAATAATACCATTGAAACGACTAAGCTCTACACCATAATACTTTGCAAACAAATCATTAAGATCGCTTTTTAAAATATTGATGTCTGTTTTCTCATTTAGAATGTCCATACGGATCAACTGATTTATGAGTCCATCAATATTACGGTCTGAGAAATAAATCATCAATTCAGCCAAATCTTGCCTGAAATCCTCATCAAGAGATCCCATCATTCCAAAATCAATATAACATATCGCATTGTCCTCTGTTACAAAGATATTACCTGGATGAGGGTCTGCATGGAAAAATCCATCAAGGAATAGCTGTTGGAAATAGGAACGGACTATTCTGTCTGCAATAAGTATCTTATTGTATTTTGGATCATTTCCCGCAATGACTTCAGATAATTTGATACCGTCCACATATTCCATTGTTAAAACTTTTTCAGTAGAGTAATCTGGATATGTGGTGGGAACAATTATCTTATCATTATAAATGAAATTATCATTCAAATGTCTGATATTCATTAATTCATTGTCAAAATCCATCTCCTTATGAATTGACTTGTCAAATTCATGAAGAACAGCTGGAAGATTTAGGTGCTTGAGGCTTGTGTTGAATCTATCTGATTCATTGGCAATGAATTTCATTATGCTTAAATCAGTTTCTACAATCTCAGCAACATTAGGTTTTTGAACCTTTACAGCTACTCTTTCACCAGTAGGTAATTTAGCCTCGTGTACTTGAGCAATTGAAGCGGTTGCAAGAGCGGTCTTTGAAAATTCTGCAAAAAGGTCCTCTATATTTCCTCCAAGCTCTGTTTCAATCATTTCCTTAATATCTTCATAGCCAACTGGAGGATTATCATCATGCAGTTGTGAAAGCTCTTCACTAATTCTTTCACCAACTAAATCTGGCCTTGAAGCAAGCAATTGACCAAATTTAATGAATGTTGTTCCAAGCTCTTGAAGCATTAATCTTAATCTTTCTGGAAAGTCTTCCTTCAATAATTCCTTATTATCAGCATCACTTCTAAATGGACTTATCTTATTACGAGTAGTTTGACCTAAAAACTTATCAAAATCGTATTTCCTAAAGACTTTTATAATCTCATCAAAACGTGATAATGTTCTTCTTTGCATTATTACCACCTTTTAAATTAGATGCATGTTATTTATTATTTGTTTATTACGAAATGTTTTTTTTAATTGAACTTTAAGTTCTATAATATTATGAATATATTTGACTAAAATTATAATTAAATTTATCTAAAAATACTAAAAAAGATAAAAAAATTATTAAAAATTATTAAAAAAAATAAAATTACTTGAAAAATAAAAAATTGTTATTTCACTAAATCAAGAGTAAGTTGATCTCTTTTTCCATCGAAATATTTTTCCAATACTAAAGGGAATACATCATTGTCACTGACCAATTCAAATAAGGTCATGGAACTTCTTAATTTTTTGCTATCTGTATGGCCGAATATCTCTACAGAATCATTAGTTTCCAATTTCAATAATTCATTGGATATGTTGATTAGATTATTTGCCAAATATTCATTTTCCATATATTCCCTTGCTTCATCCAAACCATCAATGCCATAATATTTAGCTGTAGAGCTCCTGCCTAAACCTTTGACTTGGGGAAATATATACCACATATAATGATTTCTTTTCTTACCATTGATGATTTCCCTAAAAGCCATATCATAATCTTCTTTTTGTGCATCTATAAACCTTTCAACACTAATATTATACCCCCCATTTATTTGTTGAGATTCCATTTGAAAATGAATAGAAAAAAAAATAAAAAAAATGAAAAAAGAAAAAAGAAAAAAGAAAAAATAATAGAAAAGAACTTGAATTATACAAACTTATTCTCAAATTCTATTAATACATCCAAAAGATCATCAGATAACCTATTAATTGATTTTGAGTGAATATCATTTGGAACTTCCCAGAATGCAGATGCAATTCCTCCTGCAATAGCAGCCATTGTATCTGCATCTCCACCTAAGGAAATGCAATTTCTAATTGTATCCTCATAATCCCTAGCCTCTAAAAAGCAAATGATAGATTCTGGAACAGACCCTTGACATGATACATCAAACTTATAGTAAGGCCTTATTTCATCAACTGTCCTACTTAAATCATAATCATATCTTATTTCTATATGGTCTCTGATTTCTTCCTTTGAGGATCCAAGTTTTGCCAAATAGATAGCATCTGCAGTGGCTAATGCCCCCTTGATTCCTTCCGGATGATTATGGGTTACTTCCGCGGAAATCCTTGCCAACTTTTGAACTTCCTCCAAGGAGTCTCCAACCCATGCAACAGGAGAAACCCTCATTGCTGAACCGTTCCCCCAACTCTTATAAGGCTCTGGATTTTCAGTCCTCAGCCAATTGTTGAACATTCTGCCATATCCTCCTTTAGGATACCTGTGTCCAAAGTTTTGAAGTTGCTTAACCAATTCCTCTTTTGAATTCTTATCATTGAGTAGCCATTGGGCTACAGCAAGTGTCATGATTGAATCATCTGTAAATGAAGAATTTTTTTTAAAAAGAGAGAATTCCTTAGTCTTGATAGGATGGAACTCATAAACGGAACCTATAATATCTCCTGCGATTGCACCAATAATTCCTTTCATATTTTACCCCCATATTATTATATACTATAATTATGAACTCCGTTACTTATAAAAATATCTAATAAGTATAAAAAAAGATTCAAAAGTACCAAAAGTATCAAAAAAGTATCAAAAATAATATAATCCAAAAAGCAATTTTTATAAAGCTCATTATAAATAGTATTTATAAGAAGGTGGAAAGATGAAAACTATTGTAATTAATGCAGATCCTAAAATCAAACAGGAAATCGGAAAACTACTGAAATCCGCTGCTGAAGGTGCGGAATCTGTAGGCAGTGAAGTTGAATACTTTGATTTGTACAAAATTGATATGAAAGGTTGCATGCTTTGTTCAATATGTAAAAAGAAAAATAAGGAAAGCTTCAAATGTTACTGGAGAGACGATTTGTCACCTATAATTGAAAAGATATTGGATGCAGACACTCTTTTAATAGGTTCCCAAATCTTCTTCAACGAGCCAACAAGCCATTACAGAGCTTTACTTGAAAGACTCATATACTGTATCGTTTCATATGACAGAAATTATTATTACAAAGGTAAAGTCAATGTAGGCATCTTCTATAGTGTAATCTCTCCAAAGGAACATTTTGAAAAATCAGTTCGACCTTCTCTTAAGTCAACAGAAGATTTATTTAAAATGTTAAATGGAAAAGTAAAGGTTTACGCATCATATAAAGGCTTGAGAAGTCAAAGAAAATCTGATGATCAAATCAAAGAAAAGGAAAAAGAATTTGAAATTGATTTAAAAAATGCATTTGAAATAGGTGCTGAATTAAGTAAAAACAATGAGGAATGAGTTAAAAAAAGTAAAAAATATTAAATCAAATAAAAATAAAAAAAAAGTTTTACATGAAAAGCAATGAACTTTTCATGAAATTAAAATTTAAAAGATCTTAAAAGCAATTATCTAATTACTTCTACGATTACACCAAGCTTTTCAGATTGCAAGATATCAACTTTCTTACCGCTTGCACCTACAATCTCCTTTTTCATCTTTAGGAAATCTTCAGTGATTACACCATCAGCAATAGCTATTTCACCATTTTCAGCTAATTGTTTAGCTATTTCATCAGGAGCAGTTGATTTGATGAATCCTATAACTTGACCAGCATTCTTCTTAAAGGTTGGTCCAATCTTACTCATGTCCGGTTCAATTTCAATGACCTTCTCATGAACTTCAGGTTTACCTGTGGTAACTTGGAAGTTTTGGATTTTTAAAGTACCTTTAATGTCATCTGCAAAGTATTCAAATACATCTTTCAAGTCTTCTGTCTTTTCATTCAAGTAAACAGTTGCACTTTCCACATCTGCATTCAATGGGATTTTGGAAGCGGATTTGAATCTTCTAACCTCACCAATGAGTTCAATAGCTAAGTCCCCATCCTCTTCCACTTGAGTGGAATCTAATTTAGGATCGATTTCAGGCCAAAGCTCATTGTGAATGCTTCCTTCATGGCCAAAGTATTGGTAAACCTCTTCTGCGAAGAATGGTGCAATTGGAGCGAGCAATTTCAAAGTGTCTTCAATTACAGTTCTAAGAGTGTATTTAGCTGCAATTCTAGACTCTTCACTAATATCATCATTGTATAATCTGTATTTTACCGCTTCAATGTATTCATCACAGAAATCATGCCATACGAACTGTTCAATTGTATTGACAGCAATGCTGTAATTATAATCATAAAATGCTTCATCTACAATCTTATTGACTTTATTGAGCTTTGCAAAGATCCATGTATCCATTGGATTCAAGTTTGCTTTAATAGCCTCAATATCTCCACTTAAAGCCTTTTCAGACTCTTCATCAAAGATGTGCATACTAATGAATCTGAATGCATTCCAGAATTTTCTAATGAATTTATAACCATGCTTGATGTTTTTCCAATCAAATGCAACATCAGAACCAGGTACACTGTTAGCAGCCCATAATCTTAAAGGATCTGCGCCATATTCTGAAATAACCTCTTCAGGGCCAGTTACGTTTCCACGGGATTTACTCATTTTGTAACCGTCTTCACCGAATACCATACCATTGATTACAATGTCATCAAATGGCTTTTGACCGGTTAATGCTAAACAACGGAGAGTTGTATAGAAAGCCCAAGTCCTAATGATATCGTGTCCTTGTGGACGAATGCTTGATGGGAAAATGTCTTCCCAACCAGGATTTGGCCAGTTTGCAACAGAAAGTGGAGAAATGGAACTGTCCATCCAAGTATCCAATACGTCTTCTTCTCCAATAAATTCAGTGCATCCGCATTCACATGCATGTTTTGGTTTGTCTACTGTTGGGTCTATTGGCAATTGGTCTTCATCAGGCAACATAACCTTACCACATTCCTTACAGTACCATACAGGAATAGGGGTTGCAAACAATCTTTGTCTTGAAATACACCAATCCCATTCCATGGAATCTGCCCAATTCAATAAACGGCTTTCCATATGTTCTGGAACCCAACGCATTTCATTTGAAGCCTTTTTACTTTCATCAATCATTTTTGTTACAGCTACAAACCATTGCTTTTTAACCAAAATCTCGATAGGGGTCTTACATCTCCAACATTGGCCTACATTTTGGTCAACTTCTTCCTGCTTGGTTAGGTAACCTTCAGCTTTCAAGTCTTCTATGGTTTGCTTTTTAGCATCAGGAAGTTCCATACCTTCGTATCTTCCTGCAGCTTCAGTGAGTATTCCTTGTTCAGAAATAGCTTCAATGACATCCAAGTCATATTTGTTTACCCAAGCAACGTCAGTCTTATCCCCAAAAGTACAAATCATTACTGCACCAGTACCGTATTCCATATCTACCTCTTCATCGGCAATGATCTTTACCTTTTGACCAGATAAAGGAACTTCAACATATTTTCCCAATAATGAGTTGTATCTTTCATCGTCTGGGTGAACTACAACCGCTACACAAGCAGACATAAGCTCAGGACGAGTGGTAGCAATCAATACGCCAGGAACGCTTGCATCAGCCTTATCTGGGAAATCAGCATATCTTACATAGGAATTTCCTTCCACATTTGCAAGGACTTCATCAGGAACATCTGCAGGTGGGAAGTTCACATAGTTCAAGAATGTGGTGTTGTCACTGTATTCAACTTCTGCAAAAGCAATAGCTGTTTCACATCTTGGACACCAGTTTACAGGGTGAATTCCTTGATAGATCAATCCTTGATCATACATTTTTAAAAATGATAATTGGGTTCTTTTTCTGTATTCTGGAGTCATGGTAATGTATTCCCTACTCCAATCCTGTGAGAAACCAACAGAACGCATTTGTCCTCTCATAACTTCAATGTTGTGTGTTGTGAGTTCAGTACACATATCTCTGAACTCCGCTCTTGTAACATCATTCTTTTTAATGTTATGGGTTTCTTCAACTTTTACTTCAGTAGGGAGACCATGACAGTCCCAACCTTGTGGGAACAATACATCCATACCTTTTTCTCTTCTGTATCTTGCATTGAAGTCCATATAAGCCCAGTTAAGGATGTGGCCCATATGGAGCAATCCAGTTGGATAAGGTGGTGGAGTATCTATAATGTATCTTGGTCTGGTTCCATCACCAATAAATTTATAAACTTCATCATCTTCCCATTTTTTCTGCCATTTTTCTTCGTTTTTATGGTCATAATCTTTAGGAATTTCTTTATTTGTCAAAATATTCCTCCAAATAGAATGAATAATAAAAATAATTAAATAAAAATGTAATCTTCGAAACTTCAATTTCAAAATAAAACATTCTAATTTAATATTTATTAAAAGTATTTATTAAATATTGTTGTAAATTATAAGAATTTTATAAATTCGGAAATAATTTTTAATTTTAATCTTAAAAACAATAATTATATAATAAATAATAGACAAAAAGAAACATAGTATATAACTAACTTTCAAAAATTAATATTAAAGAGGTGACAAAATGCAACTATTATGGTTTTATGTAGCTATTGTACTTGCTATAAGTGATGAAGTTCATAGCAGACTTGTTTGGGACTATGTAAGAGACTTCTACATAATATTTGGTGGTGTAGTTAGCAGTTCATTAGACTCTGTAATGGAAGCATGGATTGTTCATGAAGCATTAGAAGCACTATTCCATTTTATTTTCGTGTCTTGTGTATTTTTCTCATTGAAAGTGGGATTTTTAGCAGCATTAATACATTTCTTATTGGATGTAAGTCATTCAATTGCAATTAGACATATGCCATGGTTACCTCATAGAGCATTACACTTTGTTTTTGAATCTTTATTCTTTATAGCCGTATTCGGATTATAAGGAATAATTTCTATTTTTAATTGATTCTGAGATAACTCTATGATTGATTGGAAATAGCTTAATTAAATTAAAATTTAAATTAAACTTAAAAATTAACTTAAATAATACTTATAAAATTTTATAAAGAGATTAGGAGATAATATGCCTGTAATTACATTTAAATATCAAGATTTAAAGGATTTAGGTATTGATATGGAAAAAGATGAGCTTATCGATACCTTACCTATGATGGCAAGTGATATTGAAGATTATGATGATGAGGAAATTAAAGTAGAATTCTTCCCAAATCGTCCAGATAACTTATCTGTTGAAGGAGTGGCAAGATCATTTAAAGGATTCTTAGGAATGGAAACCGGACTTCCAAAATATGAGATTGAACCATCCGGAGAGAAAGTTTATGTAAGTCCAGAAGTTGCAGAAATCAGACCTTACATCAGATTCGCAAGGATAGAGGGAGTAGACTTCACAGGAGATAAGATCAAATACATCATGGACTTCCAGGAAAACCTTCACTGGGTAATTGGAAGAGACCGTAAGAAAGTGGCAATTGGTGTCCATAACGCCGATGTCATAAGCGGACCATACAAGTACATTGCAACTCCAAAAGACGAAAATGCATTTGTTCCTCTTGAAATGGATGAGGAAATGACTCCTGATGAAATATTGAAAGATCATGCAAAAGGAGAAAAATATGCTCATTTGATTGATAAGTTCGACAAGTATCCTCTCATTATTGATAAGGATGAACAGGTATTGTCAATGCCTCCAATCATCAATGGAGAATTAACCAAGCTTAAGGAAGACACAACAAACATCATTGTTGATGTAACTGGAACTGATGAAAGAGCGGTTGAACAATCCTTAAACATTCTCTGTGCATCATTTGCTGAAGTTGGAGGAAAAGTGAAATCCATGGAAGTGATTTATGAAGATGAAACTATCATCTGCCCTGATTTCACTCCAAAAGTAAGAAATGTTCACGTTGATTTAACCAATGAATTGATTGGCGGAACCGATTTAACTGCTGAAGACATTAAAGGATTGCTTGAAAAGGCAAGATTTGATGCTAACATCATTAACGATAACGAATTGGAAGTGCTTATTCCACCTTACAGAGTTGACATATTGCACGAAGTGGATATTGTTGAAAACATTACCATCCAATACCATATCAATGCAGTTGAAGCAAAATTACCTGACATCGTTACTGTAGCAAGTGAAGATAACTGGTTTAAAGGTGAAAAGACCATTAGAGAAGTAATGGTAGGTTTAGGCTTCCAAGAAGTAATGAGCTTAATGTTAACCAGTGAAGAAAGCCAATACGAAAAGATGAATCAGGAAGAGATTGACCATGTTCAAGTTTCCAAACCAATTACCATTAGCGGAACCATGATCAGAACCAGTCTTCTCAATAGCTTAATGGAATTCTTGGAAGACAACAAGCATGAAGACCTTCCTCAAAAGATCTTTGAAATCGGTGATGTCTTATACATGGATGAGAAATCCGCTAACAAGACAAGACAAGTTAAAAAATTAGCAGGTATGATTTGTCACAGCTCTGCAAACTTCACTGAAATAAAATCAACCGTTTCCAGCGTGCTTTCCAATTTAGGATACAGCATGGAAATCAGTGATTCAAAGAACACTACTTTTATTCCAGGAAGAGTGGCTGATGTCAGTGGTGAATCTAAAAGCGGTAAAATAACTGGATTCTTTGGTGAAATAGCTCCTGAAGTTATTAGAAACTTTGAATTGGAATATCCAGTTATAGCATTTGAAATTGAATTCCTCTAAATGAATTCAATTTATTTTTTCTTTTTTTACTTAATTTATTTACTTATTCTTTACTATTCTATTTTTTATTGCAATTCATTTTTAATCTATTTTTAACAATTATTATCTATCTTTTCTCTTTATGAGCAGTTATTATTGTATAGCTTGAAGCATTTACAGTGATTATAATCCCATCAACATTTACATAATAATTCTTTCCTTTTTTCTCGATTACTGCATTATCCTGCTTTATCTTATCTATGCAGTAAGATACAATATCATCTACATCAACTTCAATGTTCCTTTTAATTCTATCTACACCCATTTCAGTTGTATGTACCTTATCAAGATTCCTTAAGAGTTCCATAATCATTCACCTATAAAAGTTAAATCAACTGTTCTATTATTTCTAGGACCATCCAATTCAACGAAGAATATTGATTGCCAAGTTCCAAGATCCAATCTGCCATCCACTATTGGAATGGTTTCAGATGAACCTAAGAGAAATGCTCTTATATGTGATGCTGCATTATTGTCAATGAAATCATGTTTATAATTGTCCTTTTCCTTGACAATGCCTTTTAATGCTTTCTCAAAATCCAATAAAAGTCCCTTTTCATTTTCATTTACACGAATGGCACTTGTAGAATGCTTTGTAAATATGTTTACGATACCATTATCCATTTTATTTTCCTTATTAATCTCATTCAAAACCGCTACAACATCTCTTGTAATATCCATTATCTGAAAATTAGAACTTGAACTGACCTTTAATGATTTGCTTATTACAACCATTTAATCACCATCATAATTATATTTGAATTTAAATTAAAAAAAGTTACTTATAACATTGTTAAAAACCCTTTTCACAAAACTTTTATAAATGCGGAAAATAAAGAGTTAATTAAGCAAAAGATTAAAAAAATTTATGGTTTATAATACTATCTTTACCAAGTTTTTAAGAGAGTGAATAAGATGTCATTTACAACATATATTTTGGATGTAATATCTGATACTATTTATCCGGCTAGAATTACAATAGAAGACGGTTTATTTAAAGAAGTGACCCCGATTACAGTTTCTGAAAAAGAAATTATCAATGTTGATGTAAAAGGATTAATGCTTCCAGGATTCATTGATTGCCATATTCATATTGAGAGCAGTATGGTTACACCTGCACAATTTGCTAAAATTGCAGTTCGTCATGGTACTACTGCTGTTGTTTGCGACCCTCATGAAATAGCAAATGTTTTAGGAATTGAAGGGGTTGAAGCAATGATAGAAAATGCAAAGCAAGTTCCATTTAATTTTTTCTTCACTGCCCCATCCTGTGTACCTGCTACTGGATTTGAGACTTCTGGTGCTGTTTTAGATTCCTCTGATATAGAATATTTGCTTAAAAAAGATGAGATTGTTGCATTGGGAGAAATGATGAATTTCCCAGGTGTAATTAATGGCGACGAAGAGGTTCATAAGAAATTGGAATTGGCAAAAAAATATGGAAAACCAATTGATGGTCACGCACCACTCGTAACTAGAGGAGATTTGGATAAATACCTCGCTGCAGGTATAAGTACAGACCACGAATGCAGTAATGTTATAGAAGCTCTTGAGAAAAAGATAAAAGGTATGAAAATTATGGTCCGTGATGGCTCATCAGCTATGGATATGGAAGGTCTTTTTAATATAGATGAAGGTCGTCAATCCGTTGATTTTACAGGACCTATGGGCCTTATGTTTAGAGACATATTTGAGAGAAAAATTTACTCCCCTTTATTCGATTTTATAGTTAGTGATGACAAGCATCCAAACGATTTAATCGATGGTCATATAAATAAATCCATCCATAAAGCCGTTGATTTAGGAATTGATCTTATTAAAGCAATTAATATGGTAACAATCAACCCAGGATATCATTATAACCTAAATTGTGGAGCTATTGTACCTGGTGCAAAAGCAGATTTTATAATTGTTGACAGCATATATGACTGTAACGTTTTAAAAACATATGTTGGTGGAGAATGTGTATTCGATGGAGAGAACGTTTTATTTGACGTTCCGGAAATCGAACCTAGAAATACAATCAATACAACTAAGAAGACTGCAAGTGACTTTGACATACATTATGATGGTGACGAATGTGAAGTCAATGTAATAGAATGCTTTGACGGCGATCTATTAACTAAAAAAGCAACTGCTAGGCTATATGTAAGAGATGGTGTAGTGCAACCTGACATCTTTCAGGATGTCTTAAAGATTGCTGTTGTAGAACGTTATGGTGGAAACACCATTGCTAATGGATTCGTTAAAGGATTTGGACTTAAGAAAGGAGCAATCGCTTCATCAGTTGCACATGACTCACATAACATAATCGTCATCGGTTATAACTCTCAAATGATGGCTGATGCAGTAAATCAAGTAATTGATGATAAAGGTGGTATTTCTGTTGTTAGTGAAGATTTCTCTGACTCATTGCCTCTCCCTATTGCTGGATTGATGTCTAATGAAGATGTGAGTAAAGTAGCTGAAAAATTAGGTATTTTACATAATATGGTTAAAGCATTAGGATGTCAAGTGGAAGCGCCATTCATGACAATGGCATTTATGGCATTGCTGGTAATTCCATCCATTAAAATATCCGATAAAGGATTGTTTGATGGTGATAATTTCGAATTTATGGATGTAATTATTAAATAAGGTTATTCCTTTTTAATAATTCTTTTTTCTTTCTTTTTTTAAATTTTTTAAAAACTTAAACTTAAAAAATATTTCTTTTTTAATTCTTTTCACTTATCTTAACTTATTTTAACTTATCTCTAATTTCTAGAATCTTCTTTATGTGCTTGCAATGATTTTCCCTATCGCTTACTTTGACTCCTCCAAATTTTAGGTTTTCCCTACGGTACTTAAAGTCTTCAC
>JAEEWY010000012.1 GCA_016291275.1 Methanobrevibacter sp.
GGTGAATTCAGCAAAGATGCTTTAATGGCTGATTTGATTAGGGAAAATTTCCCTCGTTTAGAAAATATCAAATTATCTGTTCAAACTCATAAATATTTAAGCCAAAGATAAACAATCTCATTAACTTTGTTAATGTATAATCGAATGAATTGATAATATACTTATATAAGTTAAATCAAATATATTATTACTAAAAATATTTTTAAATTGAAATCGTATTTTTAAAATTAAGTGTGGAATTATGTATAAAAGAATTTTATTACCAACTGATGGATCTGAACACTCTTTACGTGAAGTTGAAAGAGCTAAGCATGTATTGGCAGAAGATGGGGAAATTATAATTCTCTCTGTTGCTATTAAAATAAGAAAAACAGCTTTCCATAGGACCAAAGATGTTAGGAAAATAAATAAGGAAGCTGTAAAGGAAGCTGAAGATAATGTAAAAGCCATGGCGGCTTGCTTTGATGACAGTTTTAATGTTAGGACCATGGTAAAATCAGGTTTCCCATCTGAACAAATCAATAAGGTTGCAGAAGATGAGGATTGTGATTTGATTATCATTGCATCTTCAGGTGTAAGTGGCATTCATAAGTTTGTTCTTGGAAGTGTAGCTGAGAACGTACTTAAAGAATGTGAAAAAGATGTTTTATTAATTCATAATTAATTAATAAATCATTTATTTTTTAATCTTTTTTTTAATCTTTCATTTATTTTACACATTCCTTATCTTTTTTTAACTATTTAAATTATTATTTATAAGTTTTATTTTATAAAATACTCAATTGTAATTTACTTATTTTTCTAAAAATCATTATAAAATCTTTAGTTTCTATTTTTAATTGAATTTATTTATCTAAATTAACTTTTAAAGTCTAATTTACTTTTTATACGCATTAAGTGACAAAATATTTAAATACTTATTTCAGTATAAAATTAATTACTTCAATTTAATATTTTTTTAGGAATTTGGTAGTTCTAATAAAATATTGAAAAATTAGCTTAGATTTAAATTAGAGGAGTGATATTATGGCGGATAAAAAACCTACTGCAGACAACTGGCCTGTTGTAAGTGGAGATTATATTGTTGGAGACCCAGAAAGTCCTGTTGCTGTAACTACCTTGGCTTCTCACAATGAAGACATACCTGCATCTGCTGGAGCAGCTATTGCTGGACCATGCAAGACTGAAAACTTAGGTATTGAAAAAGTGGTGGCAAACATCATTTCAAACCCAAACATCAGATTCTTGATTCTTTGTGGAGCTGAAGTGCAAGGACACATTACTGGTCAAAGTATTCAAGCATTGCATGAAAATGGTTGCGACCCTGAGAAAAAGAAAATCACTGGAGCTACTGGTGCTATTCCATTTGTAGAAAACATTCCAATGGAAGGTGTAGAAAGATTCCAGCAACAAGTGGAACTTGTTGATCTGATTGACAATGAGGATGGCGGAGCAATCACTGCTAAAGTAAAGGAATGTATAGAAAAAGATCCTGGTGCTTTAGAAGAAGATGCTTTAGTAATTGATTTAGATGAAGAAAAAGCTAAGAAAATTACCATTGAAGCACCTTCAAAAAATGAAGAATTAGAGATTGATGCTTAAATAAAATTTATTTTTTTCTTTTTTTCTTTTTTATTTTTTTAAAATTAGTTATAATAAAAATTTTAATTGCTATTATTTTTTTTAAATTAGTTTTAATATAAATTCTAAATCAGTCTTACTTTCAAAAGCATTATAAAATGATTCCTGTATGGTGTTTGATGGAATAAGATCATTTTTTAATAATGTTCAAAGCTTTATCGGAGATTTTTTTCAATTGTTTTTCCATTCTTTCTTTTTCTTCTGAATTATATCCTTCAAAAGTGATTTCATCGAATTCTCCGAATATTTCTATACATCTTTCAAAGGTTTCTTCTCCTTTTTCAGTTAAATGTAAGTTACGGCGAGCATTATTGTCTTCATCAACAGTCTTATAAACCAATTCCTTTCCTTCTAATTTCTTAAATGTTTTTGTGATGTTTGCTTCGGAAACAATTAAACTATGTGCAATTTCCCTTTGGCTAATTCCAGCATTGTAATAAATTTTTGATAAAAACATTGCTTCAGCAGGACTGATTTCCAAATCTGCACTTCTTTCTTTAAAGAATTCTCCAAATCCCTTTGTTATATTATACCATGAATTTAGATAACTGTTTTCTTGATTGAATACTGAATTTTTACGCATTATATCCCCTTAAGTTTACTTTGTTAATTAATAACTTTCTTTTCATATATAAATGTATTGCTAAATTTGAATAATGTCTAATTTAAATATCAGTTTTATACTTTAATGTATAATTTTATTCATTTTTATTATTTTTTTAATATGATTTATTCAGTATTGATTATGGTTTTGTTAATTTTTTATATTGCTTTTTTTAATTATTTCTATATTTTTTGGTTTGATTTGTTCATTTATCTATAAATTTTTAAATTTTTTAACTATAATTAACTGGGTTTAGTATTGGGGGCCATTAATTAAAATCCATTCCATTAGCTTCAAAGTAAAAATATCAATCATGTTAGTTAAATGGTAAATTATATTTTATTTGATGTATATAATTATAATTAAGTATTTTTTTATTATTAATCGAGGCATGTTTATGGAGAGAGACAAGATCATAGTGAGAACCAGTGTCATTGGAATACTGGTGAATTTAATCCTTGTTGCATTTAAAGCAACCATCGGAATCATGGTAAACAGTATTGCAATCACATTGGATGCAGTGAACAATTTAACTGATGCTTTATCTTCAATAATTACAATTATCGGGACAAAATTGGCAGGAAAAGCTCCGGATAAAAAGCATCCTTACGGTTACGGCAGAATAGAGTATTTTTCATCTGTAATAATTGCCATAATTGTTCTTCTTGCAGGAATAACCGCTTTGGAAGAGTCTGTTCCAAAGATATTCAATCCTGTCTTGGCAGACTATACCTTTGTTTCAATATTTATAATTGCAGTTGCTGTAGTTGTTAAATTCCTTTTGGGAAGATATGTTAAAGGAAAAGGTAAGGAAATAAATTCACAGTCATTGGTTGCATCTGGAAGTGACGCACTCTTTGATGCAATACTTTCATTGTCTACAGTGGTTGCAGCTATCATCAGCTTAATCTGGAACATCAGTTTGGAAGGTATTTTAGGAACTATTATTGCTTTTGTCATTATTAAGGCAGCTATTGAAATGCTCTCTGAAACATTAAGCAGCATGATTGGTACTCGTGTAGACAGTGAGATAACCGATAAGCTTAAAGATAGGATAAGTGAATTTGATGAGGTATTGGGTGTTTATGATTTGACTTTGCACAATTACGGCCCAACACAATTGATGGGATCCGTTCATGTTGAGCTTAGGGATGACTTGACTGCAAAGGAGATTCATAAGTTAACCAGACGTATTCTATATTCTGTTTATGAAGAGTTTGGAATCATACTCACAGTTGGAATCTATGCATCAAATACAGATAGTGAAGAAACTAGAAAAATTAAGGAAAGTCTTAATGAAATAATTGCAAAATATCCGGAAATATTGCAAATGCATGGATTCTATATGGATGATGACTTAAATTTAATCACTTTCGATTTAATCATTGATTTTGATGCAAATCGTGCTGAAGTAAAAGAGAAAGTATTAAAAGAAATTCAAGATAAATATCCAAATTATCAATTTGATGCAATCTTGGATGCAGATTATAGTGACTAATGTCACTATAATATATTTTTTTAAATTTTTATTTTATTCGTGAATAATAGAACAATTTATTTTCAAATTATTCTATAAAAGTAGTTTAATTGTATTTAGAAAAAGTCTTTAGAAAAATTGTTTATAAAAAGAGAGTTTTTATTTGAATAATAAATTATGGAGGAGCTTTAATAGCCCATCCATTATTATTCATAAATCGTTTTTTAATTATATTGCAGTCCATCCACCGTCAACACAGATTAATTGACCGGTACAGAAACTGGATGCATCAGATGCTAAGTAAATTGCGAGACCGTCTAATTCACCAGGTTCACCTAATCTGCCAGCTGGACAGTATGCTGCAATTAAGTCCATGAATCCAGGTAATCCAAGAGACTCTTCGGTTAATTCGGTTTTGAATACTGCTGGACCGATTGCGTTTACGGTAATGTTGTATTTAGCCCATTCTACAGCTAAGTTTTTGGTTAAGTTCATTACTCCACCTTTTGCAGAGGAGTAAGCACTAATTCCTCCACCAGGGAAGATAACTCTACTGTGGATAGAACCGATGTTGATGATCTTACCGTATTCTTGTTTGATCATGATTTCTCCAACAGCTTTACACATGTAGTATACACCGCTTAAGTCAATGTGGATGTGTTTTTCCCATTCTTCGTTGGATTGGTCAACAACCATTTTGTTGTTACCCATACCCGCTGCATTTACGAGAATGTCAATTCTTCCATAAGCATCCATTACTTTGTCAACAGCTGCGGTAATGCTGTCATAATCTCCGACATCACATACAGCGTACATTACTTCAGTTCCGAATTCTTTTTCGATTTCAGCAACGTTTTCAAGTAATCTTTCTTCTCTTCTAGCGAATAATGCTAATTTTGCACCTTGACTTGCGTATGCTTGAGCGATTTGCCAACCTAATCCTGAGGAAGCACCAGTAATAACTGCTACTTTGTCTTTAATGTCGAAATAGTTTTTCATTTTAATTCTCCTAAAAAGTTTTTCAACCAATATTGTTGAATCTAATTTTTCAGTTAGTATTTTCAACTTTTGTTGGTTATATAATTATTTAGTATTTCAATTATTTAAATATTGTTTATTCAATTTTTTTAGATTTAACCTAGTAAATTATATTATTTTGTTTAGTTTTAATGTTATTTTGTTCATTTTTATTCTTATTATTTATCCAGTTATGATTTTTTCATGTTCTTAAATTAAACTTGTAGAATTTTTCTTAATTTTTTTATTATTTTATTTAGTTCAATATCTTAACAACATTTTACTCTTCCACTATTTTTTCACTAATGATTATTCAATGATAACAAATTAATTAAATAATAAATTACATAATTTAATATGTTATGGATATGTAATAGAATGTTATAGATTATAATACTATGAATGATTATTACAATTATATTTCAAAATTAAAATGATTTAAATTATTAAAGGTGCTTTAATGACACAGATGACTGAAGCTAAGAAAGGAAACATTACTCCTGAAATGAAAGCGGTTGCAGAATTTGAAAGGATAGATGCAGATAAGATATTAAGGGGAGTAGCCAATGGAACTATTGTAATCCCAAAGAATATTGGAAGAGAAACTAAAGCTTGCGGTATTGGAAAAGGTTTAACCACTAAAATCAATGCAAATATCGGTTCATCAAGTAAAATCGAGGATATTGATCTTGAAATGAAAAAGGCAAAGTTGGCGGTTGATTTTGGTGCAGATGCAATTATGGACTTAAGTACAGGTCCTAAATTACTTGAATTCAGAGAAAAGATCATGGATACTGTAGATGTGCCTATTGGAACTGTCCCAATTTATGAAGCAGGAGTCATCACATTAAATAAAGGCAATGAAATCATCGAAATGGATGAGGATGACATATGGGAATCAATCATTCATCAGGCAAAAGATGGTGTTGACTTCATGACCCTTCACTGTGGAATTAATCAAGATTTAGTTCAAAAGCTGCAGAAAGCTAAAAGAATGATGGGTATTGTAAGCAGAGGAGGAACTTTCCTCGCTTCATGGATTTTACATAATGGAGAGGAAAACCCATTATATGCGAATTACGATTACCTTCTTGAAATCGCTTTGGAATATGACATCACCCTTTCATTAGGTGATGGGCTTCGTCCAGGATGCTTATCAGATGCAACTGACACTTCCCAGATTCAGGAATTGGTTACCTTGGGAACCCTTGTAAAAAGGGCTCAGGAAGCTGGAGTTCAAACAATGGTTGAAGGTCCAGGGCATGTTCCATTAAATCAAATCAGGTCAAATATGGAAATTCAAAAGACATTATGTCATGGTGCCCCATTTTATGTTTTAGGCCCAATCGTTACAGATTTAGCGCCTGGTTATGATCATATCACTTCAGCTATTGGAGGGGCTATTGCCGCTTCAAGCGGAGCTGATTTCCTATGCTATGTAACACCTGCAGAACATTTGTCACTGCCTTCCCTCGAGGATGTTAAGGAAGGAGTCATTGCAAGCAAGATTGCTGCTCAGGCTGCAGATGTAGCATTAGGTTTGGAAACTGCATGGGAGAAGGAAGTGGCAATGGCAACTGCAAGGAAAAACTTTGACTGGGAAGCTCAATTCAACCTTGCTTTTGACAGTGTAAAGCCAAGACATTATAGAAACAAATGTGAACTTGATGATGATGAAATGTGTGCTATGTGTGGAGAGTACTGTGCAGTTAAAATAGCTAAAGGAGATTTTTAGATTAATTATTATTTTGGAATGATTTTGTAACGGATTCTTGGGATGTGAAAATATGAAATATCAAGAACTTGTTAATGTTTACGAGGCATTAGGAGCCACTACAAAAAGATTGGAAAAGACAGATATTTTAGCGGATTTTCTAGTAAAAGTTGAGGAAGATGATTTGGAAAAAATCACTTTAATGGCTTTAGGCAGCGTTTTCCCTTCTTGGAGTGAAGAGGAACAGGGAATAGGCGATAAGCTTGTTATGAAAGCTGTTGGAGATGCTGTAGGAGTTTCTGTAGATGCTGTTGAGGATGCTATCCGTGATGAGGGAGACATTGGAGCAGCTGCAGAAAAGCTCTATGCCAAAAAGGCTCAAATGACATTTTTCTCACAACCTTTAACTGTCAAATTTGTTTATAATCAATTAAGAAAATTGGCAACAATATCTGGAAGCAGGTCCACTGCCCGTAAAATTTCCAATATTCTTGAACTTTTATCTTCCGCTTCTGGAAAGGAAGCAAAATACATTTGCAGGACCATTTTGGAAGAGCTTAGAATTGGTGTGGGAGAAGGAATCATTCGTGATGCAATATCCCAAGCATTTGGTGTTGACAAGGCTGTTGCAGAAAGGGCACATATGTTGACAAATGACTTAGGACTTGTTGCAAAGGTGGCAAAGCTTGAAGGTGAAGAAGGGCTTAAGAAACTGACATTGATTCCTGGAAGACCTGTAAAACCAATGCTTGCACAACTCTCTGAAGGTATTGATATAAGCATTGAAGAAATGGGTTGTGCACTTTGTGAGACTAAATATGATGGTTTCCGTACTCAATTCCATAAGAATGGTGATGAAATCACATTATTCACTCGCCGTTTGGAAAATGTCACACATGCTTTCCCAGATGCAGTGGATTTCATCAGAAGAGGTTTCCCAGATGAGGACTTTATTGCTGAAGGGGAAATTGTAGGATTTAGGGACAACAAGCCTTTACCATTCCAAACAGTATTGCAAAGGGTCAGAAGGAAATATGATATCCATGATGCAATGAAAAATGTTCCTATAAAGATATTCCTATACGATTTGCTCTACTTCAATGAGCCCGTCGTTGATGAACCTATCATCAAACGTAGGGAGATTTTGGAAAATGCTGTGGATACCTCAATTGATGAATTGAACCTCAGTGATATTGTAAAAGTTGGTCCTGAAAACATAGATGATGCTGTGGAGTTATTCAATAAATCCATAGCTGGTGGACATGAGGGAATCATGATTAAAAACTGTGCTGAACCGTATATCCCTGGAATTCGTGGAAAGAAAATGTTAAAGTTCAAGGCAGAACCTGAAACATTGGATGCAGTTATTGTTGGAGGAACAAAGGGAATCGGTAAAAGAGGAGAGTTTATAGGATCCTATGAGATAGCTCTTCGTGATGAATATGGGGATCTGCAAACCATCACTAAGATTGGAAGTGGATTTTCAGATGATGATTTGGCAAATCTAACAAAACAAATGCAAGAAATCATAATCTCAGAGAAAGGAACTCACATTACTGTTCAGCCAAAGATTGTTTTAGAAATAAAATACAGTGAGATTGTAAAAAGTCCAGAATATCCTGCAGGATACTCTTTACGTTTCCCTATTGTAAAAGGCATAAGAACAGATAAGGGTGTAGAGGACATTGATACAATCGAAAGATTGGAATCAATGTATGATGGCCAATAATCTTTATTTTTATTCTTTTTATTCTTTTTAATCCTTTCTTCTCTTTTTTTATTTTTTCATAATTTTACTATTTTTTCATACTTTTTTAGCTATTTTTTCTTTTTTATTTTTCCCATTCATTGTCATAATTTTTTCATTGATATCATTTTAAGTAATTATAATTAGTTTAAAACAATATTATAGTTAAAATATAACTTATTTTTTAATTTTAAGTAATATTTATATGCTATTTTAAAAATAAATCATTTTAAGAATGTTTATTTGGTGATTTTATGGAATTAAATGACAAGATAATTTTTAAGGTTGCATTGATTACATCATTAGTTGGAATTATTGGAATGCTTGTTTTTGCATCTTACATTGAACCGAAGGAAATTCAAATAAAAGACATTACAAGAAACAACATTGGAGAGACTGTAGCAGTTACAGGTGTGATTGAATCGATTAAGGAGTCTTCAAGTGGAAGCTCTTGCTTTATGGAGTTGAATGATGGGACTGGAAAGATAAACCTGATCATATTCGAATCGACATTAGTTGAGCTTAAGGATGCTGGAAATGATTTAAACAGCTTTAAGAATCATAAAGTGAAGGTAATTGGAAGCATAACAGAATACAAGTCTTCAATGGAACTGATTTTATCCAATTCAAATTCGATTAAATTGCTTTCTTAAGCAATTTTTAATAAAATATTTAAACTTTATAAACAAAAATATATTTAGATTTAAAATAATTAAAAATATTAAATATTTAATCATTTATTAAATTTTATAAAGGTCATAAAATGGTAGAAAAAAGATTATTTGGTACATTTGGTGTAAGAAGAACTGCAAATGATGTTTTGACTCCAGAATTTGCATCACGTCTTGCAGCAAGTTATGGATCAATTGTTCAAGGTACTGTAGCTATTGGAGGGGATACAAGAACAAGCACTCCAATGCTTAAATACGCAATTACTGCTGGATTGCTTTCATCTGGCTGTGATGTTGTGGATTTAGGAATTCTTCCGACACCAGCTATTCAATATGCTGTAAGAAATTATTACGATGGGGGAATCATTGTAACCGCTTCACACAATCCTCCAAAATACAATGGCCTTAAATTCGTAGACGAGTTTGGTATAGGAACTCCAGACGATATGGAAATTGAGGTTGAAAAGTTATACTTCGACTCAGAGCCTAATAGGGCTTCTTGGGATAAGATTGGAGAATGCTTTAGCAATGACACTATAATTAAGGAGTATATTGCAGAGACAATAAAAAGAGTTGATGCTGAAGCAATCAGAAACAGAAAACTTAAGGTTGTAGTTGATTGTGGTTCAGGAGCAGGTTCCTATACAGCACCTTATATCCTTAAGGAATTAGGTTGTGAGGTAACAACCATCAACTGTCAAGCAGATGGATTTTTCCCAGGAAGAGACCCAGAGCCAATCGAACCGAATCTTCAGGACTTGATTGCAACTGTTAAGAATTTAGGTGCAGACATCGGTCTTGCTCACGATGGTGATGCAGATAGGACAATCTGCATTGATGAGAAAGGAAACTTCATTTTAGGAGATAAGACCTTTGCCCTTGTTGAAAAGCATATGCTAAAGGAAAATGGCGGAGGCATTATTGTAACCACTGTAGCTACTTCCCAAGCAATCTATGATATTGCAGAGGAATTTGGCGGTGAAGTGATAGCTACCGCTGTTGGAGATTTGCTTGTTGCAAGAAAACTTAAGGATACTGATGGATTATTCGGTGGAGAGGAAAATGGAGGACTCATTTTCCCAGACTTTATCTATGGAAGAGATGCAGCTATGACTGTAGCTAAAATACTTGAAATTCTTGTAAAAGAAGATAAGCCATTATCCGAGCTTGTAGCAGAGCTTCCAGTTTATTATCAGGAAAAGTTAAAGGTCGAATGTGCTGATGATTTAAAGCAGGAAGTTATGGCAAAGATTGCAGACGAAATCAAGGAAACAACTGATTTCGAGCTTGATACAACAGATGGAGTTAAAATCCTAAAGGATGATGGTTGGGTAATTATCAGACCTTCAGGTACTGAACCGATCTTCAGATGCTTTGCTGAATCTGACTCCCAGGAAAAAGCTGATGAAATGGCTAGCTGGGGAATCAGTTTGGTAGAGAAATACAAAAATTAATTTAAGTTTTCAACTTTTTAAAAAGCTATTTCAATAGCTTTTATTTTACTATTTTTTGAGAGTATGATACCTAATAACAATAAATCAAAATTGATACTTATTTTAGTGATTATATTAGCGATAGCTATTGTTTTTTTCGGATATGCGGTATCTGTGAATAATTCAAACAATTCTAATGATGGTGTTATTGCCAATGTTGATAATGTTATCAATATTAATCAATCATATCCTGATGGGCCAACAGCTGAAGCGAAAATCGACACTTCAAATGTAAACTCTGTGTTGCTTGGTGAAAATGATTTAGGGTCTGTAGAATTGTTAGGTCCTTTTGGAAACACTGATTCAGACATTAAAATAGCTTATTCAATTGGTATGCATCCATTGGAAAGCAAGGCTCATAAAGCTTTATTTGATAATGTAAATTCTAAAAGCAGTTCTTTAAGTTATTGTTATTATATCTACAAAATCAATGTAACAAATTATGATACTGATGATGAAGGCAGAATGGATGGGCAGTTGCTTGCTCAGGAGTTTGTAGCTCCTCATATAATCAGCAATGATTATGACCTTTTTGTAGATGTTCACAGCAATAAAGGTATGATTTCAGGAACTTATGAAGAAACCAATTTTGTCTTTGCAGTAGGTCAGGATGAAAAGTCAGAAGCCTTTGTAAATAAGATCTTAAATAAAATGCCAGAGTTGGTTTACTATTTCCCAAGTGCACAGTCAAGTCCACCTTATATTACATTGCCTACAGAGCAAGCGGGAATCCCGACTGTGAACTATGAAACATATTGTTATGAGTCAATCAATACAACTTATGATTTGATGGGTAAGTTTGTAGATGTAGTTGATAATCTAGAATTTTAATTTATGAAATTATTGTAATAATTAATTTTTAATAAATTTTTAAGTGTGATGTAAATATGTTTAAGAAAAATTATCCTCAAGAGCCTACAGATGAAGCAAAAGTGAATTCTTCACTATATGATGCAGAATTGATTGGAGAAAATGACTTGGGAACTGTTCATCTTCATGGGCCTTTTGGAAATGCTGATTCAGATATTAGAATAGCTTACCTGATTGGTATGCATCCAATGGAGAGCAAGGCTCATAGGGGATTATTTGATACAATAATTGAATGGGATAAAGAAGGCATTTTAAATTATTCCTATTATATTTACAATATAAATGTAGTTGGGGAGCTTAATGTGGAAACAGAAGGTCGTATGGATGGCCAATTGCTTGCTCAAGAGTTTGCAGCACCACATATAATCGATAATAAGTATGATTTCTTTGCAGATATTCACAGCAATAAAGGTTTAAAGGGACCTGGAACCTATGAAAAAACCAATTTCATATTTGCTCCTGGATTTGATGATGAGTCAACTATTTTCCTCAATGTATTGTTGGGTGAAATCGATGACCTTGTTTATTATGCTCCAGAGTATAGAACAAGTCCTCCATATATTACAATTCCAGTTGTGGAAAGTGGAATTCCAACAATTGTTTATGAAACTTTTTCATATGAACCTATGGAAAGAACTTATGATTTAAGTGAAAAATTAGTTAAGGCAATTGATAATTTGAAGTTCTGATTTTTACATAAATTTTTCTTTTCATTATTTTAATTTTAACTATTATTAAAATATAGTTATATATAGTAAACCTATTTTTAATCAATTATTATTTCAATTAAATTAATTCAAATTCATTTTTTATTTATTATTAATTCAATAATCTACATAAACTAATTAATTATCATAAAAGTAGTCAAAAATAGTAAAGAATAGATAAAAATTTTTATTTAGATAAAATTGATAATAAAAAAATTTTAAAAAAGAGTTACATATTTTCCAAACATTCCATTTTCAAGACTCTTGCATCATCGTTTGATGGGTCAAGAGCAAGAACTTTAGTGAAAAGGATTTCTGCTTCACTGAATCTGTCAAGTTCCATCAACACAACTCCTTTGTTCAATAGGAATGAAGTGTTTCTTGGCTCAAGCTCTATCGCTTTGTCATAGCATTCAATTGCCTCTTCAAATCTACCAAGATCAAGGAGAGCATTCCCTTTTCTGTTTTGTGCTGTCGCATCTATTTCGGAATCTTCTAAACATAATTCCAATGCCTTGTCATATGCTTCCAATGCCTCTTCAGGCCTTTCCATATCGGTCAATACATTTCCACGTGCATTCCAAACTTCTGGGTTGGTGTCATCAATGGTGATTAATTTGTCATAAACTTCCAAAGCCTTATCGAATTCTGCCAGTATTTCCAAAATGAATCCTCTCCAATAGAGAACTACCGGATTGTTGGGGTTTGCATTCAATGCACCATCACTTGCTTCAAGGGCTTCCTCTATATTTCCGGAGTTAAGCATAGCTATTGCCTTGTTGTTCCAGATGTACTCATTATCCCCTTCAATCTCCAAAGCCTTGTCATAACATTCGATTGATTCATCAAAACGGTCGAGCCTGCTTAAATTGTCTCCCTTTTTGTTTAAAAGATAAACATCATTTGGGTCAATCTTTAAGGCAGCATTATAGCATAAGACAGACTTGTCGTATTTGCCTGTATCAAATAAAATGTCTGCCCTTTGAGTGATCATCTCTTTCTGGTCGATTTTTTCCCCTTTCCATTTGTTGATGTCGAGTTTTTCAAAATAGATCACTTGGAATAAATCTTCATCAGAGATTCCATCAGGATACATTTTTTTAAATTCCTTCACCATTTCATTGGAATCTGCATATCCTTCCTCTTGGGCTAACTTATCATTGTTCTTGATTTCTTTAAATGGAAGTGTCTTTACGTCAGTAACTTGAGCTTCAAAAATTTTCTTTTTTTCTTTAGATGCTAAATTCCAATAGCAATGAAGTCTGTCTCCAACTTTTAAAGGTGTTTTCCATAGTTTCCTTACAGTCATAGCTTTTTTATTTGTGATTATATTTATGTTCTGACTTCCAAAGGACATGATTGGCATTTTATCACCTTTTTTGGAGACTTTTAATAAAAAATAGTCTAAATAAATAATTAAGTAATCTTAATTATATTATTATCTTTATTGAAAAATTAATAAACTTATCTATTTATTTTTCAAGTTTTCAATTTGATTAATTTAAATTGATTTCAATTGAATTTATGAATATGAACAATTTTTAAATAGCTATTTAAATGCTTTTTTGACCAAATTCTGCAGTTTTTACATTTATGTCCTGATTAGGATATGCCGCTTTGATCCTTTTAGCAATATCCTCCATGTCATGAGGGTTTGGCTCTTCTGCCTCAGCCAAGGATTCATCTAAAACGCATCTGTTTCTAAATTGCTGAATGGTGTATAAATCACATTCAACTTCATCAACTATTGTAAAAAGGTCTTCTTCTGTGAGCAATTTAGGGCAATAAGTGGTTCTGCATTCTAAAGTGATATCATCATATCTATTTACAATTTCCATGGATTCCTTTACCTTTTCCCCAATGTCTGCATTGATGACTTCATTGTATTTGTCGAATGGAGCCTTAACATCCATAGCCACATAATCCACTAATCCTAAATCAAGTATTTTTTGAAGTCTATCTGGGTAAACTCCACTTGTATCCAATTTGGTTTTAAGACCAATTTCCCTAACATATTTGAAGATTTCAATAACATCTTCATATTGGACTAAAGGCTCTCCGCCTGAAACAACAACAGCATCCATAAACATTGCAGAATCATCAATCTTTTCATATATCTCTTCCAAACTGATTTCAGTTCCCTCTTCCAATATTTCGCTATTGCTGCAATATGGGCATCTTAGAGGGCATTTTGCTAAAAATATTACAAAAGACATATTTTTCGGATATTCAATTGATGATGTTACTGTAACGCTGTATTCCATTTTATCAAACCTTTAATATTATAGTTAGTATTTTTTCATTTTTAATTTATTCATTCAATATTTCTCTCATAACTTCTAGGAATTTCTTATCTTCTTCCAATGTACAAATGCTTATCCTAAAGTAATATTCGTCTAATCCCTTAAATGAAGTGCAGTCTCTTACAATCATTCCCCTTTTCATGAATTCTCTTGTAATCTCTGCAGCTGTGTAACCTGTATCATGAATGTCAATCAACATGAAATTGGAATATGATTTATAGACTTTAACGGATTTCATTTTTGATATCTCATCATAAAGGAAATCTCTGCTTTCTATTCCATCCTTAATTGATTTTTCAATGTATTCAGTATCTTTTATTGTAGTGAGAGCAGCTATGTAGGAAAGTTTTGTAAGTGAGAAGACAGGCTTGATCCTGTGCATGAATTCGATGATTTCCTTGCTTGAAATACCATAGCCTATTCTCATTCCTGCAAGTCCCATCACTTTAGACATGGTTCTTAGAATGAAAATATTGTCATATTCATCTAAAAGGTTTACATTGTTGGTTAGGGAGTATTCAAAGTATGCTTCATCTATTACAACTACTGCATCACACACTCCCCCTTTGGATTTATTGGTTTTATCGAGAATTGCTCTTAAGTCATCTTGTGAAATCAATGCTCCAGTTGGGTTATTCGGTGTGCATAGGAATAGCATCTTTGTTTTTTCATTTATTGCATTGAGTACAGAATCCAAATCAAGGGTATTTGTTTCCAAATTCCATTTTGCATAATTTGGAATTGCACCATATGGCTTGAATAAGAATTCATAATACATGTAAGAAGGTAAAGGGACTATAAATTCGTCGCCAGGTTCAATGAAGGTTTTTGCTAAAGTATCAATAAGTTCATCTGCACCATCTCCTCCAACGATTATCTGTTCTGGCTTTACATTGGAGTATCTTGCAAATTCCTTTTTAAGTTCTTCCAAATCGGATTCAGGGTATCTGTTAATGTTTGCAAGTTCTTTTTCAATAGCTTCCTTTACTTTTGGAGATGGACCCCATGGATTTTCATTAGATCCCAATTTGATGATATCTTCCTTTTTCACTCCAAATTCCTGTGCGATTTCCTCTTTTGATCTTCCAGGAACATAAGGGTCTAATTCCTCTACTTCTTTACGTACTTTCATTATTTTACCTTCTTGAATATTTTTTAATCTTTGATAGCCAGCATTTAATTAGCATTATGATAAGATGATTATAAATTTTAAATTTATTTATAAAAAAAGTTGATGAATAGATGATTTAATCATCGTATTCATTTGCAAGTTCAACATAGTGTGATGCATTCCAAATAATATGGTCTCTTTGTTCTTGTGTAGTTTCCTTAATAAGCTTTCCAGGAACTCCTAATATTAAGCTGTTTTCTGGGAATACCTTATTTTCACTAACCACTGCTCCAGCACCTACAATGGAGTTCTTTCCAATTTTAGCACCATTTAAAACAGTGGCATTCATTCCTATAAGAACATTGTCATCAATTTCACATCCATGAACTACAGCACCATGTCCTATGGACACATTGTCTCCAATTTTAAGAGTCAAGTTTGCTGAAGTGTGAAGAACACAGTTGTCCTGCACATTGGAGTTTTTGCCAATTCTTATAGGGCCTACATCTCCTCGAATAACTGCACCATGCCAAATGGAACAGTTTTCACCAATTTCAACATCACCGATTACTTGTGCACCAGGGAATATTTTTACGGGTTCATTGAGTTTCATAATATACTCCTCTTTTATTTTTTTTTATTAATCAGATAAATTAATAAATTTAATTGCATTATTTTTTTAATAATTTTTAATAATTTTTAATTATTTTCCAATTATTTTTTTTGAATTGAAAATTAATTAAATAAATTTCATAAATTTTTTATTCTTCTTTATTCTCTTCTGCTTCTTCCAAAGAGATTTGTCCAGTTTCTTTTTTGTTTTGGAAAATATGCTCTTGCTTTACTAAGACTCTCATGTCGGACTCTAAGTCTTCATACAATAAGACACCAGAACCGATTGTAGCTCTCACTCCTATCTTGACTCCAGGGCTTAAGCTTGAGTTGATTCCGGTT
>JAEEWY010000166.1 GCA_016291275.1 Methanobrevibacter sp.
GTACACTCCACTGTCTAAACGTACACCAGGTCCGCCAGGGGATCTGTAACCTGTAATCTTACCAGGGTTTGGTGCAAAGTCAGCAAGTGGGTTTTCAGCATTGATACGGCATTCGATAGCATGTCCGCTTATCTGAATGTCCTTTTGCTCGTATTCCAATTCCTCACCGCAAGCGATTTTAATTTGCTCTTTGATTAAATCAGTATTAGTTACAATTTCAGTGATTGGGTGTTCCACTTGAATACGTGTGTTCATTTCAAGGAAGTAATATTCTCCATTTTCATAAAGGAATTCTACAGTTCCTGCACTGTTGTATCCAATGGATTCTGCAGCTTTAACTGCACTTTCACCCATTCTTTCTCTTAATTCTTCAGTCATGATTGGGGAAGGTGCTTCTTCCAATAGCTTTTGATGTCTTCTTTGGATGGAACATTCCCTGTCTCCTACATGGATGGTATTTCCATGTTCATCAGCTAAAACCTGGAATTCAATGTGTCTTGGCTTTTCAAGGTATTTTTCAATGAATACGGTTGCATCTCCAAAGTTTTTCAAAGCTACTGATTGGGTTGCTTCAAGTGCACGTACAAGTTCATCCTCTTCATAAACTGCACGCATACCGATTCCCCCACCACCAGCTGATGCCTTGATGATTACAGGGTATCCGATTGCTTCAGCAATTTCCTTTGCTTCCTCAACATCAGTGATTCCATCAGGGGTACCTTCAATAACAGGAACCCCTGCGTCTTTCATCAATTGTTTGGAAGTGATCTTGTCTCCCATTTTTTCAATATGCTCTCCTTTAGGACCAATAAGCTTGATTCCATTCTTTTCACATTGTCTTCCAAGTTCTGGATTCTCTGCTAGGAATCCATATCCTGGGTGAATTGCATCTGCTCCAGTTTCAATCGCAGCATTAATGATCTTTTCAATGTTCAAATAAGACTGGCTTGGAGAAGGGTTTCCTAAAGGAACGCTTTCATCTGCGTAATTAGTATAAAGAGAAGTTTTATCAGCATCTGAGTATACTGCTACACTTTTCATGTCCAATTCACGACATGCTCTCATAACACGTATAGCAATTTCTCCTCTATTTGCAATAAGTACTTTTTCAAACATGTTTTACCTCTTTTTTTCAATTTAAATTATCTTAAAAATTATGATAAAAAATATATGATTATGATTTTATCATTATAATTGTAATTATATATTATTTATCAATCATTATAATATTATATATGATTAATATTAATATTAAATTTTATCATTATTGGGAAATGATTTTTTGGATAGGTAAATTTTTTGGATAGAAAAAATAAAATTAAAATAAAATAAAATTAAATTAAAATTAAATTAAAATAATAGTATTTATAATATATATTATAATTATATTTTTATTATCTCGTGATTTTATGAAAATTTCAAAAAAGAAACATCTTGAAATGATTTTGGAAAAAGTTCCGAATCATCCAAATCCAAAAGTTGATCTTGAACAGTATTCCACTCCTGCAACTATTGCTGCAGATTTAGTGTGGAATGCATATGGTTTAGGTGATATTGATGGCATGAATATTTTGGACCTTGGATGTGGCACTGGAATATTTGCAATTGCATCTTCACTTATGGGTGCAAGCTATTCATTAGGTGTTGACATTGACGATGAATCTATAGCTTTAGCAAAAATCACTCAAAACAGTATATTTGATGAACATGATATAGATAATGCTAATGCAAATTTCATAGTTGGAGACATTAATTCATTTAATTCAATAAGTGATTTATTAAATGAAAGCAATTCGGGTAAAATCAATAATGATGAAACTTCATTAAATAGATTTGACACTTTGATTCAAAACCCACCTTTTGGATCTCAAGAGAAGGGAAAAAGGCATGCTGATAGAAAATTTATGGACTTTGCAGTAAATAGTGCTGATGTCATCTATTCATTTCACATGAAGAATACCGAAGAGTTTGTAATAGATTACTATAGGGACTTAGGTGCTGAAATCAGTCATAAATTGGTATACAAATTTCCAATTCCAAAAATTTATGATTTTCATAGTGATGATTCTCGTGATGTGAAGGTAATTGTCCTGAGGGTTGAAAACTTTAAAGATAATCTTGATGATTGAGGTGACTATGAGAATAGAAAATCTTTATCCCGTATTTCGATACATCGCTTCAAAACAATTAGGCCATTTGCTGAAAAAAGATGCTTCAAATTGTAAAAGGCAGTGGAGTGAGTTTTTTTTAAATGATCTGATTAATTTTCAATATGAAGATATCATTGCAGTGGATTTTAGAGAAAAGCAAAATGCAAGAGGCATTGATAAGGGATTGAAAGCTAGTTTTCAGAGATTGGATTATATGTTATCTTGGGTTTTCCTCGGAGCGATGCCTGAAGATTATTTTTCCATGGTCTTTGATAAGAAGGGATGGGTTTGGAGAAATCACCATATCACTCGTGAAAGGTTGCGTTTTTTAAAAAGGAAATTCAATTCCAATCAGGAATCACTTGTTCTTTTAGATGATAAGGCTAAGTTTTGTAGAAATTGGGAAACTTATATTCATAGAAAATGGTGTGTGATTGATGAAATCTCTCTTGAGGAATTTGAAGAAAAATTTAAAGATGCCGATAAACTCATTGCCAAAAGAAGAATAGGAAATGGAGGCAAAGGGATAGCTGTCTTTGATACTTCTGAAGTGGGATATAAAGAGATATATGAGGAAGTTTTATCTCAAAATGAGCCATATATTGTTGAGGAGTATCATGAACAGACTGGTTGGCTTCATAAGGTTAACCCCTCCTCTTTAAATACCATTAGGGTTTGCACTTTTTCCCTCAATGGAAAAACTGATGTTGTCTTTGCATATCTTAGAGTTGGAGTTAAAGGGGCAATTGTAGACAATATCCATAGTGGGGGCATTAGGTTTCCAATCGATCATCACACAGGTAAAATCCATAAAGGCATGAATTATAAGATCTTTGATGTTGAAAAGCAT
>JAEEWY010000167.1 GCA_016291275.1 Methanobrevibacter sp.
ATTATTCCCTTCAAGTCAACATCAGCCAGATCAATGCCCTCAAATAGAATGTCTTTAGATAAATTAATATGAACCGGCCCTTTAGGATATTTGTGAAGCATGACTAAAGCTTCAATTAAATTAAAAATAGCGGATTTTCCAGAAGAAGGGTGAAAACTCTTGATGGTTATATTCTCAAAAACACTGTTGATTGGTGAATTTTGAAATATATCCTCATCCTTTTTGGAATAATCATTATCCCCTGTAATGACAAGAAGAGGTACAGAATCCTTAAATGCAGTAGCAACTCCCATAACTAAGTTCATTGCGCCAGGGCCTGCAGTGGAAATGCATAATCCATAATTGCCTGATGAGCGGGCATATGCATCTGCTGCATGGGCAGCACCTTGCTCATGCCTTGTTAAAATATGCTCGATTGAAGAATCCTTTAAAGCCTTATAAAAAGAGAGTATCTGTTCTCCAGGGTGTCCGAATATGTGTTTGACACCATCATCTTCAAGCAATTTGATTAATGCTTCTGCAGTATTCATATTATCACATTGGATGATAAATTAAAAAATTTAAAAAAGTTTGTATTAAAATTAAAATGTTAGATTAAAAAAATTGAAAGCTTAATAATAATGAGATGAATTGTTAGAGGTGTTGTTTGAATACATCTGTTGCAGTTCATAATCATCCACAACTATTCTTGCCTCTAAACTATTATAAACTGTATTTAAAATTGTCAAATCCTTTGAAGACATTAAAATAAAATTATTTGACATTTTATCCTCAACAAATACAGTGTAAGTTCCAATCTTATTGTTTTTATAATAAGTGAAATTGCCATTTTTTGCTTTCTCAGTACCTAAAACTTCTTTTTTAATATTGTTAAATCTTAGAAGCCCTTGTGATCCTGTAACTGGAGACCCATTGTTAAAGCTGGTAATGTTGAGACCATAATCATAGTCGCAATAGTAATGAATGTCCAGATTATCCGTATATTCAGACACTTGATTAGTTACGGGAACTTTAGCAGAACATGAATTTGTTAAATTGACTTGATGATAAGTGACATCTCTGCCTGGTTCAAATATCAAGTATGAACCTACACATAATAAACAAAATACAGCAATTATTAAAATAGCCATTTTTTTATCCATATAATACACCTTTCTTTAAGATATTATTAATTATGTTTTCATCTTTATATATATTATCATAAAATAATTACAAAATAATTACAAAATAATTATAAAAATAGCTAGATTTAATATAAAAAATGAAAAAATTAAAAAAAATAAAATAAAAAAAGAAGATAAAAACCCATAAATAAAAAAAAAATACTCCCAAGTATATGAAAAAGTTTTGGTCAAGGTTTTTGACCGAAGGTCAAAAAGCTTGGACGAAGGTCAAAAAGCTTGGTGGATTAGTCGTCTAAATTGAAAACAGAATCTGCCCCTTTTCCTTCATAGTCATAATACCTATCTTCATCATCACTTAATTCTCTTTTAACAGATTTGGATTTCTTTTTAGATGATTTAGGTTTAGCCTTAGGCTTTTCAACATAATCATCCAAAAGTGATTCGTATCCTTCATCACCGAATACTCCATCATCAAAGAAATCATCACTGAAATCCTCATACTCCTCTTCAGGCGGTTCTTCAACTTTAGGTTTTTTAGGAGTCTTAGACTTGGATTCAGACTTAGCTTTGGCTTTTGATTTGGATTTAGGTTTAGCCTTAGGCTTAGGTTTTTCAACATAATCATCTAAATTGTCAAAAACATCTGCATCCTTAGAGCTTTTAAATGTATGTCTTGGTTTTTTAGTGTCCTCTTCATCCCTAATAGGGGCAATGTAATCTCCACCACCGAAATCATCATCAAAGCTCACATCTTCAAATTCATCATCCAAATCAGCTTCGCCCTTATCCCTATTGAACATGTTTATTTTATCAAATAAGGATTTTGATTTCTTTTTGCCATTATCTGAATGAGAATCATCTGCGCCATAATCTGAATCATCATAAGCATAGCGATTATACTTATCATCAAAGTCTTCATCATAAGGGGAATCAAACTCTTCAGAAGACAAATCCACATTTCTTAAGACATTTTTACCAGATTTGGATTTTGAGCTTCCAAACCTATTCAATCTTCTGGATTTTGATTTGTCTTCCTCAACAAGGTCCTCCATCTCCTCACCATTATCATCCCTTTTGAACCTGTTCCTTAAGGACTTATAAGGACTTACAAATGAACCGTTTTTATCAAACAAGGAGTTATGATCTTCTTCTGCATAATCATCAATGGTCTTTTCAACATATTCCTTTTCCTTGAAGTAGTTCATTCCACCTTTATTATCGGACAAATCAAGAGAATAATCTCCATTATAAGGGATAACTGTTAAAGCTAAAGGAACAAGTACAAATATTGAAGCGATAACTGACTGTACAAGCAAGCTTTGCCTATCTCCAACAAGAATTAAATTGTAAACCCCTAAAATCCAAATAATGGTCAAAATTATTGGAAGGATGAATTTAATAGTAATTATCCAAGATCTGTCCACTTTAATATAGGAATTGCCATTTAGGACTGAACGTATGTCTTCAATATCAAAAACCCAACCTAAAACGATTATTTCAAGAAGAACTCCCAATATAATTGCAAATTGAGTTATGAATGAGTCTGTAATTCTTAAAAGGTATTCACCCATTCCAGTTGCAAATATGAATGACAAGAACAAACCAACTAAAACAAGTTGCCTAACAGCCCTATCCCTTGTCCATCCGAATTTTTCACTTATTGCATTGGACAATGGTTCGATTAATGCTAAGACAGTGCTTAAGCTGCCCACAAATATAAGCAAGAAAAATGCTGGAGCAACCATATAAACCCATGGATCCATTATATTGAATACATTAGGGAAAACAACAAATATCAATGAAAAGCTATCACTAACTAAACTGGTAATTGGAATATTCCTGCCTAATGCCATATAACCCATGATTGCAAATAG
>JAEEWY010000168.1 GCA_016291275.1 Methanobrevibacter sp.
GATGATTTAATTTTACATAGGCAAGGCCGATCATCATGTATGAATCGTCTCTTGCGCCCCCGTTCTCTATACATTTGTTAAATAGTTCGATTGATTTTTCATATTCCTTATTATTGTAATAATCGCAAGCCAGGTTTTCCTGGAATTCGATTAGATTCGGATTGATTTTCAGTATTTCCTTACAGACTTCTATGGATTTGTCTACATTGAATTCACTCTCCATAGAGTTGTAGGATGCTATTAATCTGTCAAGTTTGCTTGACATAAATATCACCGTATAAAAATTGATTTAACAAATTATCGTATTGATAGTATATAAAGGTTTTGAATTAGAGCAAAATAAAAAAAGAAAAAGAAGGGTTATTTTTATAAATAATTAACTATTTATGGTTCTTTTTCTTTTTTATTAATTTATTTCAGTTAATTTTATATATAGGGATTCACAAATTAGTGTTAATGAGTAGTGGATTTCTCCACTACTTCTCCTGCATATAGTTCAGTATTGCAAAGATTGCAGAAATTACCAAACTTATGCAGGTGATAACACTAATCGCTTCACCCATCTAATCACCCCCTATATAATGCATATTACTCTAATTTTTCAAGCTATTTTCTAACTCAAATTAAAATTAAAGCCACATTATATATTTCATATTATTGTTTATTTTCTATTTAAAGATTTCTATGGTGTTTATTTTGGTTATAAATAGTTATATAGTGTTAATTTTTTATTTTAAATAAAATATGGTCTTTATTTTGTTATTAGATTATAATTAGGTTGAAAAATTATAATGATTTTATAAAAAAATTTCAATAGATTTAAATTTTTAAAAAACATACTATTATTAAAAATAATAGGGGATAACATGTCTAATTTCAAATTTAAAATCAATAATGTAGGTTCAATCAATCATGCGGATATGGATATAGGGAGAATCAATGTCATAGGTGGTAAGAACTGTACAGGAAAATCCACCACAAGCAATTTATTATACTGCTTCTTAAGAGCTATTTCTTCAGAGAATGACTCTACAATAAAGGAATTGCTGAAATCTGAATTTGATATAACTGGCCCTCAGGATTACAATGATAATGCTAGCATTTACTCTAGTGACTTTTCATGCACTTTTGATTTTAAGAATTTTGAGTTTAGCAAGAAAGGAGATTTGGATATAACTAAAGTATTTTACTTTGATTCATTCTCACTATTTGACAATAAAAGTGGAGGAACCTACTTTTTAGAGCATGTTAAAAGCTTGGAAGCTGCTTTGGAAATAACTGAAGACAATAACAATGATGACCTCGAAGTTGAAAAGCTCATAAAGGAAATTCTCGGTGGAGAGATTAAGAAGGAAAACGGTGAATTGTTCTTTGTGAGAGAAAATGGAATCAAGACCCATATGAAAAACACTTCTTCAGGTGTAAAGCAAGTGGCTATTATCCAAACACTCCTAAACAACAATGAACTTGAACCTAATTCATTCCTGATTATGGATGAGCCTGAAGTCAATCTTCACCCAGAATGGCAGATCAAGTTTGCAAAGATTCTTGTTTTGCTTGTAAAAGAGCTTGACTTAAGCATTTACATCGCTTCACATAGTCCTTTCTTCATTGAAGCTATTGAACTATATTCCCAATACTATGACTTGATTGATGAGAGCTTCTTCTACTTGACTCAAAAGGCAGAAGGGTATCAGTATGATATAGTTTCAGTTGATTCCAATAATCTGGAAGCAATCTATAGAAACCTTGGACAGCCTTATGATATCCTTGATAAAATCAAGATGGACTTGATGTTTAAGAAATTAGATGGTGATTAAGATGGATGATATAGAAAAGTTTGATAAGTTCTTGTCCAGTTACACTAAGTACTATCAGACTGTCTCAGAGATATCAATGCCATGTCCGGTTCACGATAAGGATTGTCCTTCAATTAAACACAAGGAATGTGTAAGCAAAAGCAAGGAACCTCTTGTAAGTAGTGATTTTATGATGTATTCCTTTGACGATATTTGTCGTGATGTGGAAACTATAGACATTTGTAACCTCCCATCTACAGTAGACGGGTTGTATTTGGATAAAAAGAGAAAAGTTCTATATTTCATAGAGTACAAGGGAGTGAAAATTGATAGAAGTAGCAAAAGAGGAGAGCTTCAGGATATCTTGTATAATATGAATAAGGATTCAGAATGTTATGATAAGTATTATGAAAGATTGCAATGGGTTTATAATAGTTATGGTGATGAACTTGCATTTAAGTTAAGATTGAAGCCATTTGAAACCCTTGACTTGGCATTGCCTAATGTATATAAGGATTATTGCAATAAAAATAGTATTTCTGATGAGGATAAGTTGGATTTAAGTGAGTTCCTGTCTAGCATTAAGAAGGTTTATATTGTTGTAGCTATTTCAGATAAGAGGAATCCTACTGCAGATAGGGCTGGTTCATATAGGTTTATTTTAAGAAAGCCATTTGATAGATTGAGAGATCTTGGATTATTTGATATGGTTGAGATAATGGATCATAATGAGTTTAAGTTCTTTTTAGAGAGGATTTGATGATTCCTGCCCATTGGAACAATAATATCATTGATCAGTTGGTGGTTTTCACTGGTGAAGATGGCGGTGAGAATGATATAGTTGACATTATAACAAGTTCCTGTGGTACTAGCTGAGACCTAAAAGAAGAGTTAATGTTAGATTTTCTAAAAGATTAATTTTGAGGATTATTATAACGTATTAAATAAAAAATTATTGCATTGAGCATTAGCACTGCAATAACTCCTACAAGAATATTGTTGTAGTCATATGTAATTATTTTAAGCAATATTATAATATCCAAAAATATTAATGGAATATAACAAATATAATTTTCTTTATTTTCCTTCTTTGTCTTTTCTTCTTCTTTCTCTTTCCTTAAATAACCCAATCCAGGATTTTCATACTTATTATGGAATTTATGTCC
>JAEEWY010000169.1 GCA_016291275.1 Methanobrevibacter sp.
AAAAAAATAAAAAATAATATAAAATAATGATAAAGTTATAAATTAAATTATAAATCAAATTATAAAATTATTATTATAGTTATATTATAATAGTTTTAAATAATTTTAAAAAATTTAAAAAAATTAATTATAATTTTATTTATCTTATATATTTACATGCATTTTTCCTTATTTTTTTTATTTTTTCAGTTACTTTTATCCTTTATTCCGTAATTTTTTTCTAAAATTTAATCATTCCCTAGTTACTTTTTTATTTTTCCTTGCAACTTTTTTTGAATATACAGTAAATTTTTTTACATTTATTTTGAGTAACCGTGAAATTTTTCATTGATATTTGAGGAGATATAAAAAAAGTTTATAATAGATTAATACTAATATAACAATTGATAATATTAATAATAGCAATTTAATTTAATAGAAAAAAATGAGGCATAATATGAAATTTGATCCACATATCCATAGTGTTTATTCAGGTGATTCCCGTTCAGAAGTTATAGACATTCTAATAGAAGCTGAAAAGAAAGGGCTAGATGCTATTGCAATCAGTGATCATAATGAAATAGAAGGTTCAAGGCTTGCAAGGTCCTATGGAGGTAACATCATTGTAGTCCCATCCATCGAAATATCATCTGACAAAGGCCATATTTTAGGATTAGGTGTAGATGAAATCATTCCAAAGGGATTATCTGCTGTAGAGACTGTAGATAGAATTCATGATGCAGGGGGACTTGCTATTGTTCCTCATCCATTTTCATATTATAGGCATGGGCTTTTCTGCAATGTTGACAAGAACCTTGTTGTCGATGGTGTGGAGACCAAAAATGCAAGGTACATTTTCGGATACTCAAACAAGCAGGCAGAAACTTTGGCATACAACAAAAGGCTTGCAACCTTAGGTGCAAGTGACTCCCATTTCCTTAAATCTGTTGGAGATGCATTCACTGAAGTGAATACAAAGGGAGACGATTCTGTAGATGGAATCTTGAAAGCTATCAAGCATAGACGCTGCAAGGCAATGGGTCATAGAACAAGTAATTTCCTTATAGCTAAGGAAGTCTTTGTAAAGAAAGTCCTTAGAAGGTATCCGAAAAGAGAGGAGTAAGTAAATTATAATTTTTCAATGATATGTTTTTGATAATATGCCTACTGTAGACACTTTTCTCCCAGATATCATACAAAGAACTTTTTTCTCTGGATACACTGTTTTCAATACAGTAGTGTATACTTTGATTTTAGTGGCCTTCATATTGGCCATCATCAAAATGTTCAAGAAATTGGAGATTGATCCCCTATCAATTTTCTATTCAATCATTCCATTCATATTTCTTGGATCATCCACTCGCGCTTTAGTGGATAATGGAGTTTATCCAAAAACTGTTTTTCTAATAACTCCTGGACTTTATATTCTTGTAGGATTGACTACTATCCTATCATTTTTATTTTGCATATACCTATTTAGAAAAAAAGGAATCGATTATAGGTATTCATTGTTTTTCATAGGAATAATTTTATCATTGCCTAATTTGATTTCATTTTCAAATGTGAATTCTACAGCAATAATTTATGTCATATTGACATGGATAGTTTCATCATTGATATTCCTTGGACTAGTGTTTTTGGTTTTATATATTAAGAACAATGTTTTCAATGAAATCGAAAAGTTCAATCTTTCCAAGTTCTTTGCAAAAATGAAAAAATATAAAATTAATTTTTCAATTGTTCTTGCACATTTGTTCGATGCATCAACAACATATGTTGCTGTAGAATACTTCAATTATTACGAACAGCATGTTTTACCAAATGCTCTATATCAGCTATTCGATACATATCTTACATTATTTCCTATGAAAATTATAGTCATCGTTGCAGTATTATACATAATCGATCAATATTTCGATGACTTAACTATAAAAAATCTATTAAAATTAACAGTATTTGTATTAGGATTAGCCCCTGGTTTGAGGAATATTTTGACCATGGCTCTCGCAACAATATAAGTTAAAATTTTATAAATTTTTTAATTGTTTAGTCTTTTGAAAAAAATTAAAGATAGAATTAGAAAAAAATTTGCATGATAAAAAAAGAAAATTTTTAAAATTAAAAAAAAGTTTAGCTATTTTTCTCAATAGCCAATAATCTGTTAATGGAGTTGATGACCGCAACTACACTTGAGATGATAACGTCCTCTCTTGTAGCTCTTCCTGTTGCCCTATGGCCATCATTGTCTGAAATCACTACAAAGGTTTCTGCCAATGCATCAGTACCACCGCTTACCGCTTCAAGTCTGTACTCTTCAAGGTTAATGTCAACGGTTTCCTTTACAAGTGATTTGATTGCACCGATAGCTGCATCAACTGGTCCCACTCCAATTTGAGAGGTTTCAAGCACCTTTCCTTCAATTGAAAGCCTTACAGTTGCTGTTGCAGATACGGATTCTCCAGTCATCACATTAAGTCCTAGCAATTTAATGTATTCCTTGCCGCTTGTACTAAGCTCTGTAATTGCAATGGATTTCAAATCCTCATCTGTAATGCATTTGCCCTTATCGCCAAGTGTCTTTACCTGATTGTAAATGTTTTCGAATTGCTTAGGGCTTACCTCTATATTGAACTCTTCCAATTTGGATTTGATTCCAGCATGGCCGGTATGCTTTCCAAGTGCAATTCTTCTTTTGTGACCTACAAGTTCAGGTGGAATAGGTTCATAGGTGGAACTGTTTTTCAATATTCCATCTACATGGATGCCTGATTCATGAGCGAATGCATTTTCCCCCACTATCGGTTTTGTAGGAGGCATTTTTATACCTGTAATGGATCCTATGAAATTTGAAGTGTCATAGAGTTTAGTTGTATCCACACCGATATTTGCGCCATAAGCTATCTTTAAGCTAACTACAAGCTCCTCTAAGGAGGTGTTTCCAGCTCTTTCACCAATACCGTTTATTGTACAATGAGCCT
>JAEEWY010000170.1 GCA_016291275.1 Methanobrevibacter sp.
TCTACTTTTATCATTTCAATTTTTATCAAATTTTTATCAATTTTTATTAATTTTTAAAAAAAATATTAAACTTTAAATTATATGAAAAATAAAAATCTAATCTAGAAAAATAAATAGAAATTAATTTTTTAATTCAATAAAAATTATAATAATATTATTTTAAAGTTTTAGGTGATTTAATGGTAGATGCAGAAAAGGCAAAACAACCTAAAGTAAAAAAGAATAAAAATTCTAATTTACCTGACATAAATTTAAAATCATTGATTTTCGGTGCAGCAGCATATGCATTTTTCCCACTTGTTGCAACCCAATATGGTATAGATCTTCTAATGGCATTTGCAGCTATTGGACCTCTTTACATTGGTTATGAAGCAAAATCATATCTTAAAGCAGTTCTTTTAGGTATTGTTGGTGCAACACCACTTCTTTACTTGACATTTGCAGGATTCTTAGGAGCTTACACTCCAACAGAAATGGGTGACTTGATTACAAGTGTTGCAATACTTGGTCTCGGTGCATTGATGGCATTCTTTGGAGCTTACCTTTACCAAGAAAGAGCAAAAGCTAAAGAGGAATATGACATTGCAAAAGGCACCAAAGGAACTAAAAATGTCCCTGTTAAGCCAAAAGAGAAAAAATTCGAAGATACTGGTAATGTTAAAAAGAACATTGCTAACTTATTCCTTCCAAAAGGCAGAAGGAAAAAATAAATTAAATTCAATGAATTCCATTTGGAATTCTCACTTCTTTTTTTATAATTTTTTACACTCAAATAACAAACTATTTTTTCAATTTTAAAGACTTAAATTACAGGATATTCTAATTTTATAACTGATTAAAAAGAGCAAGGAACATTAGAATATTTATAAAAAAGAGTAAAAAGAGTAAAAAGAGTAAAAAAAGTATAAAAGTTAAAAAAAGAAATAAAAATTAAAAAAAATAGTTGAAAAAGTTTTGATCAAACTTTTTCCAAAATTTTGTAAGATTATGTAATAATCTTTTCAAATCCACCGTTTTCGAGTGCCATTTTAATTTCACGTGCAACTCTTCTTCCCATACTCATACCTTCACCATATTTGAGGTAACTGTAAGAGGAACCTTCCATGAAAGTATTAGTACCACCGTCAGTTCTTGCACTTGTTTCAAATACAACAACTTCAAGGTTATCGTTTACAAGAGTTTGGATACAGAATGGACCGTTTAAACCAGGTTTTACTAATTCTGCAGCACTTTTAACTAATTTGTCACCGATTTCAAATGCTTGTGGAAGCAATGATTCTCTCATTACAACTGGGTGGTTACCGGTTACAACATAGGATGGGCTGATGTCAATGGATAATTGGTCTTTAGCAGGCATTCTTACAAATCCGTCAATACTGGATTCATATCTGCTGTCCATACCCATAAGTTCAACTTCATCATTCAATGCTGAGTAGAAGTAGTGGATACAGTAGTTACAACCAGATACATACTCTTCAATGTGAGCTTGTTCCACATCTGCATCTTCAATCCATCCACGTTCTTTCATTGCATCAATCTTTTCATTAAATTCTTCAGGAGATGAAGCTACAAAGTATCCTCTTCCACCTCTTGCTCCAGGGAATTTAACCATTACAGCACGGTCAATTTCAGCAGGGTCATCGTATTTCATTGGGATTCTGATCTTACCGTTTACGAGCAATTGTCTTTCCAAGTCTCTTTCAGCTTCCCATCTTAAGATGTCTCTGTTACCAAACATAGGAACATTGAACTTATCTTCAACATTGTCTAAACCTGCATATGCAACAAAGGATCCATGAGGGATAACAATTGCATTCATGTCTCTTAATTTTTGTTGGACATCTTCATTTACAATGTCTTCAAATTTATCTACAATGATGTATTCATCTGCAACATCAAAACGTTGATAAGGTACTTCCCTACCCTTTGCACAAACAATAGCAGTTCTAAATCCTTCTTGTTTAGCACCATTAAGAATATGTAAAGAGGTGTGACTACCTAAAGTAGCGATAGTGATATTGTCTTTATCATACCCTTCCAAAATCTCCAATATTTTTTCTTTACTAACTTTTCCCATTTTTAATCTCCTGAACTAATATTTTTAGAGAACAAATTCAAAGATAAAAATTATTTATCAATAATTATATTATATTTTTATAAACTTATAAAGTTTTATTATTAAATTTTCATTCATATATTATGAAACTAAAAAAATAATAAGAAAATCAAAATGATGAGAATAAAATAGCCTTTTTCTAATAAACTATATAATCAATATTAAACAAACTTATTATTGTTAGACAAAAATAAATCATTTCAAAATTTTAATCATGAATTTTATCATGCCATGATTATTTTAAAATTACTTTTAATGTGAAAATATGTTAATTGGATTAATATCAGATACCCATATTCCAGATAGAAGAATCAAACTTCCTCAAAAGGTTTTAGAAATATTTGAAGGAGTTGATTTGATTATCCATGCAGGAGATATAACCAGCAAAAGCGTTATTGATGAATTGGAAGAAATAGCTCCAGTAGTTGCAGTTGAAGGGAATATGGATAGGGTTCATGGAGAAATGGATTTGCCTCCTTCCAAAATAATCGAAGCGGAAGGCCATAAGATTGGAGTGATCCATGGAGAAGTTTACCCAAGAGGGGACACCCAGCAATTATATTATCATGCATTGCAATTGGAAGTGGATATCCTTGTAAGCGGACATTCCCATGTTGCACAGCTTGAAAAGATTAAAAACGTCATTTTGGTTAATCCTGGTAGCCCTACAAATCCAAGACTGTCTGATCCATCCGTTGCATTGATGGAGATAAATGGAAATGACATTAGCATAGAATTCATTCAAACAGGAAGGCCTGTCTGTTCTGCATTGAACTTTTATGAAGAGAAGGCGAAAAAGGATAAGA
>JAEEWY010000171.1 GCA_016291275.1 Methanobrevibacter sp.
GACTTCTACATGATTCCAGTAAACAAGCTTGGATACATGATGGACATTCCAGATTTCAGGTCTGATAAGCAGGATCAATTGAAAGGAATGCTTGATGAAATTGATAAGAAGATTATCATCAATAAGATTCTTGCTGTTGGAATCCAAAGACCAGAGGAAGCCTTCAATTTCCTGAATACATTGGATTTTGCTGATATGGTCACTGTTGGAATTGCAAGTGAAAGAGAGGCAGAGGAAAGTTTCACAACCTTAAAAAAAATTTAAATTTAATGTAAATTTATAAATATAACTATTGTTATAAATTATATATAGCAAGTAAAAAATTTCAAGTATTTATAATGATTTTAAGGTGGTAAAATGGATTATATTAAGAAAATTCCAGCTATTCGTTGGGAAGATGGAAAATATGAAGAAGTAGAAGAAAAAACAGTTAGTGATGAAAATATTTATTTCCATATTGATTCTTTACCTCCTCGCAAGTTTTCGACCTATCCTGAAGATTTGGAAGATTTTGGTGTAGGTTACTGTTTAGGTGATGGATTAGTAAACTCATTTGAGGATATAATTAGCATAGATATTGAAGATAAGCACATAACCATCAAAACCAAGTTTAATCATGGATGCAACAATGAAGTGCTTGATGAGGAAAAACCTGAAGTTGAAGCAGATGTTTTAGGTTATCAATGTGTAATGTCAGATAGTGCTGGCGGATGGAGAAGCGAACTAAAAAAAATCGAGCCTCTTGAATCAGATTTAGTAGTAAATGCAAGTGAAATAATTGCAAATATGAAAAGATTAACTGCAAAGGCAGAGATTTGGCAGGCAACTGGAAGTGTTCATGTAGCTCAATTGGTCTACAATGATCAGTTCATTACCCGTGAAGATGTAAGCCGGCATGTTGCAGTAGATAAGGTAATTGGTGCAGCAGCAAAGGCAGGATTTGATTTATCTAAGTCTTATGTAACTTATAGTGGTAGAATGCCTGCAGATATGGTTATAAAGATGGTCAGAGTAGGTGTTCCAATTTTAGTTTCCAATGCTGCTCCTGCAGGTTCAGGTTATGAAGTTGCTGTAAAAGGAAATATCACTTTGGTGGGTTTTGTACGCAGCAATAGATTTAATCTTTATGGCAATGCAGAAAGAATCAATTTAGATGGATAGTTTAACTATTCATTTTCTATTTTCTAATTTTTTCAAGATAAATGTTAATTGCGATTACAATTATTGCAAGAATGCCTAATCCTAAAATAATCGGATTCTTTACTCCAACATAAAAAGTTAAAATACCTGCTAATATCAATGCAATAATAAGAATGATCATTCCTCTATTTTTTTGAAAATCCATATTTTCACCTATATTTCCGTATGGAAGTTTAATTCATTTTTTTTTTAATTGTTTCTTCTTTCTCTAATCAACCTTAAGAACTCTTTAGAATTCTCGACCTCTTTCATTTCCCATGACTTGATTACTGGAATTCCGTCAATTGAATCCTTGATCTTATCATCCTTAAGCACAAAGAATGGGTCTGAAGAGGTTACAAGAGAAAGGTCCTTTAAGCTGATTGCCATCTTCTTCAATGTTTTTGTATTCTGCTCATCCTGAACATTAAGATTTGCTATAAGTGGAGTTTGCTCTTTCTTTCTAGTTGCTATTTCAGCTTTAGCAAGTGCATCGAATGGACTTTTATTGGTTGAAACCACACCAAAACCTAATTTTGCCAAGTTTTGAGCATTTGTTCCTTGAGTTTGATTTAGGCTGCTTGTATCTGCCTTTAGCTTAATGTCTTCCTGATAAGGTTCAAAAAGGTCGATGTCAAGGGTAATCTTGGTATTCAAGATTTCTTCAAGAAGCATTGCAGTTTCAGTGTTTGCTCTCACCATTCCATTTTCATACTTGTACATTGTAGCTCTTGAAACGTGTGCCAAATCAGCTAAATCCTTCAAAGATAAGTTGTATTCCTCTCTGTATTCCTTCAAGACATTTCCATTGATTTGGACATAATATCCTCCACGGTCTGCAAGAATTTCCGGATATTCGTCATAAACAATCATGTTCTTCAATGTTTCAAGACCAATTGCAGGAAGCCCATGCCTTTCATAGACAACATCCTCTTCCAAAATATGGTTTTTGGATTTGACTCCTACAATGATTGGACTGGCTAAGAAAACATTGGAGATTTGCCTAATCTCCTCTACATGAGATTCATTTATGCTATCAATATTCACGAGGACTTTTAAAAGTAGAATGAGCAATTTCTTACGAGCCACTATATCAAAGCAGCTTTGTTCATAAATGTTTGATGTTTCAAAGCCCTCTTTGTTTAGCAGTTGATAAACCTCTCGTATTAGTTGATTCCTATTTGTTATTGCCATAGGATTGCCTCGTATAAATTAATTATTTTTGATAGTATTTTTTGAAAATCTTAAGATAGAATTTATTAATTAGTTTCAATAAATTTTAATAATATTATTATCTTTTAAGATTAATATAAAATTGACTATTTAATTTTCTAGATTTTTGATTATTAATAGTTAATCTTTAATCGCTTAACTAAATTTTTTAATTAATCATAGTGGAAATTCAGTGATTTATATGAATTATTTTTATATTGGAATTGATGATACAGACTCTCCAGATGGGATGTGCACAACATTTCTTGCATCAACTATCCTAAATGAATTCAGGGACAATGGTATAAGGATTGTTGGCCATCCAAGATTGATTCGTCTAAACCCTTTTGCAAGATTCAAGACAAGGGGAAATGGGGGAGTGTCATTCAAATTATCTCTAGATCAAAACATAGATTTGGCAAAGGAAATTGTCCTTAAGTATGTATCAGAGCTTTCAATGTTTGATTGTGACAATACCAATCCTGGAGTTGTATTCTATCAAGGTG
>JAEEWY010000172.1 GCA_016291275.1 Methanobrevibacter sp.
TGAGGAAGAGCCAGTAATCATTGACACTCAAGTTGTAAGTAGTCATGATGCATTGATTGGTGAAGCTGCAAAATAAAATTTAAAAACATTTGTAAATTATAGATAAATTTCTATAAATTTACATTTTTTTTTATTATTTAAACTTTTTTTATCTGATTTAAATTTATTTCTACAACATTTACTTATTTTAATGGTATTTTTTAACAAATCAGATTTTGGGCTCTAATTTTTTTATTGCAAGTCCTAAAAAGACAATTATCATAGGGAAAAATACTGAATATAAAACCAATATCAAATCACCAGGCACCAAATCACCTATCACTACGGATGCTGCAAGAAGCATTGTCAAAAGAATGACAGGTGCTAAAATAGCTAAAAAGGTATAGATCATAACAAATGCATTCAACTTTTCACTATACTCCTTCAATTTCATTCTAATGTCAAAGTTCACATCATCTGCAATTATGCTTAAGGAATTAGATAAGTTTGCTCCAATCCTCAAGCTTGTTAGAATTTCATATATCACCCGTGACAATGCCTTTGAATCCACTCTTTTTTCAAGATTTAAAAATGCATTTTCTGTACTTTCCCCGTATTTGATTTCTTCAAGCACTCTTGAAAACTCTAAAGACAAAATGCCATAATCTGAACTTGCAACAGAATCCAAGGAATCGAATAAGCTTCTTCCAGACCTAAGTTCAGTAGCCAATTGCCTTAGAGCATATGGTAACTCCTTGGAAAATGAAGCATAATCGTTTTGCTTTTTAATCTTCGGATAATAGAATATTGCAAGAGCAATCAATAGAATGGAAATGAAAATAGCTAAACCTAATTCTAAAGATATGAAATAGCTGATTAAAGCAACGATTAGTGTTATAATAGATAAGGTAATTGCAATGATTCTTAAAATGGAATTATAAAAATTAGATTCATCAATTTGAATATAATTGTTATTTAGTAAAACATCCATCAATTTTTCCATAATAGCTTCTAGAAAATTATCTTCATTTTGATTACTCCTATTTCCCATCATCTCTTCATTTTCATAGATTGTAGTTTTCAAACTACTGAAAATATTTTGAGAATCATTAGATGAATTCAAACCATTGATAGAGGATTCCTTAGAATATCTGTTTTCCAATTCCTCAAAGATGCTATCATTTTTTAAGAAATCATTAAACTTAAAAATTCCATTATCCATTAAATTATTTTTATCTTTAGAATCATTTTCATTATTTGAGTCACTCCCATTCTCCAAATTTCTCCTATTATGAAATTTATCCAAAATGAAAACAATGAAATCAATGCATTTTATGAAAAAACCGATTAAAAGATTACTTAATTGAATAAAAAATTCATCTAAAATAACAATCACCATCATCTAAAAATTAAGTAAAAGAATAAAGTAAAAAATGAAAAGAGAATTAACTATCAAAATATTAAAAATACACCTAATTAAAATGAAAATTTTATAAAAACTATCAATCTAATCCAACACCAATCTTATTTAATACATAGTCTGGATTGAGATAATAAGTTTCAAGAATTTTAGATATATCTTTTTGGGAAGATATGTTATTTTTCACTAAATAGTTCAAAACCACTTGTCTCTTTTTCCATTCCTCATTCAATTTAGAGATATGAACTCCCTTGAGATTAGCCATTTCCTCCAATGTTTTGCTGACTATTGTCAAGTTTTTGAATTCATCCCTTTCACTATCCCACTGGAACAATTTGCTCAATTGTATTGTTCCCTCTTCCATACCTGTAACTTCTGCAATCTCTGTAATTCTTCTGTAGGAAATTCCATCTGATATGTAGATTCTCTTTTCCATGATGATGAAATCAATTGATGAAATCATGATTTTAGGAACATTCATTGGAGCATTTGTAAGTCTTGTAATGGTTTCACGTGAATTGTTTGCATGCAATGTTCCAAATCCAGAATGTCCAGTATTCAATGCAGTGAATAGTGTGATTGCCTCATTTCCCCTAACTTCTCCAACAATAATTCTGTCTGGCCTTTGCCTTAAGGCATTTTTAACCAAATCCTCAATTGTTATCTCTCCCTGATTTTCAATGTTTACAGTTCTTGCTTCCATTCTGATTATGTGATTATGTGGAATCTGAAGCTCCAAAGTGTCTTCAATTGTTATTATTCTCTCCATTGGATTGATGAATATTGAAAGTGCATTAAGAAGTGTTGTCTTTCCTGAACTTGTTCCACCAGATACAATGATGTTTGCAGGCTTCACTCCCAATCCATCAACACAAAGCCATAAGAATGAAGCCATTTCACTATTCAAAGTGTTGTATCTGATCAAGTCAACAATAGTCAATGGGTCTTTCTTGAATTTACGAATTGTTATTGTGGGCCCATTTGCAGATAATGGAGGGATTGTTGCATTAACTCTTGAGCCATTGGAAAGCCTTGCATCCAGAATGGGTGACTGTTGGTCTATTCTCCTATTTGTTTCACGGGCTATTGAATCAATGATATTTGTAATCTTTCCCTCATCTTCAAAGAAGAGGTCAGTTTCCATCATCCCATATTTTCTATGATAGACAAAAACCGGCTTATTGATACCTATAACCATTATCTCCTCCAGATTATCATCTTCAATCAATGCACTTAATTCCCCATATCCAATAAGTTCCTTAAGCATATTCCTAGCCAGATTTTCCTTGTAATCATAATCAAATCTATTCTGCAACCTATTTTCCAAAAAACGGATTATGTCCTTTAATATCAATTCCTCATTAAATGAAGACATCTTCTCTGAAATAGCTAAATCTATGAGATTTTCCCTTAACTCTTCTAATATGAGCTTTTCCTCATCTGAAAAGTTGAATTT